>NZ_JAICZA010000281.1 GCF_025933915.1 Mycobacterium sp. | reverse complement strand
TGAGTACCGACAGGAATGGAGCCGCGTGAGAGACTCGAACTCTCGACATCCGCTTTACAAGAGCGACGCTCTACCAACTGAGCTAACGCGGCCGGGGCTGGCTCGATAAGCCACGACGATTCTACGACAGGGTGATGCCGTCCGAGCCACGCGTCGACTCGAGCCGGCGGAGGTGCGGGCCGCCCGGGTCGCGTCGTCATGCAGGGCGGAAGCTCGCGAACGGAGCGCCTTGGTAAGCGAGCGGTCGTCAGTTCAATCCTGCGTTGGCGTGCTTAACGCGCCCTGCCCTTGCCGTGGTTGTCGTCCTCGTCCCAGTAGGCCCATTCGGGAAGCGCGTGTTGGGCATGGCGCCGAAAGCGGATGCCTCATACCCCGGTTGCCCACCGTGCCCCTTCCACCGTGGATCCAATCTGTTCGCTCGTGACCGCCTGATTCCGCGGGTGATCAGAGCGATGGTGCCTCCGACGACAAAGGCGATTAACGCGACTTTGAGAACCAGCAATAGCAGTGTCACGGCTGCATGCCCTCCTCGCCACCGAGCGGTAGCTTCGTGCAGGACAGGGTTTCCGGCACGAGACGGGGCCGGGGTGGAACCCATCCGCTTCCGTCGCGTGGGGCCGATCAACGCCAACGACGCGGCCCACCGGGCTCACGGGTGGCCCGGGAGGTTTTCCAGACCGCCCTGGATGCCCTGCAGATCCCCTTCGATGCCTCGCAGTTTTCCTTCGATGGCCTGTAAATCGGACAGAGCATCCTGATAGGCAGGCTGCATCTCGTCCGGGGCCGCGGGCAGAGACTGAGGGCAGTACGCGACGATGGCGCCCGCGGTGACATGGGAACTTTGATCGGCGTCCCAGATCGACGAACGCTGCACGAATCCGACCGCATCGGTGAAATTGTGTTGGTGCGCCAGGAAGTCGCAGACGGCGTGCCCCTGCGCCATCGCGTAATCCTGGCTGGGAACCGGTACGCCTTCGTGCTTCAACGCGGCGATGAACGCCATGTCGGCAACGCCAATTCGCGGGGCGGGTGCCGGCGGCGCCATTCGAGGCGGGGGCGAAGCGGCCGACGGAGGCGGGGGTTCCGTCGCCCGCGCCGATGAATCCTGCTGGCGGAGCGCGAACATGACCATCACCGCGGCGGCGACGGCCACCAGCGAGAGCGGCAACGCCGCCACAAGGCCCAGGCGGCGCAGCACGCCGCGGCGCGGGAGGAGCGCGGTGCGGGTCTTGTTGCGCCGCGGCCGGGCGGCGACGACCACCTGGGTTTCATGCACGCTAGGTGCCTCCACGAGAGGCACCCCCGTGCTGTGGGCCAGAAGCTCGTCGAGCAGTTCGTCGACCTCTCGGGACGATGGCTGACCGCCCTGCTCACGAAGCGATCGGCGCCCAAGCGCGATGCGCCGCAATTCTGAGTCGATCGTCTCGCGGTCGCGCATGTCAACCAGTTTGAGCCCTCATCCGCATTGATGTCACGCGCTCGGATGCGCAAGACTCGCTGAGAGCCAACCAACCGGCGCCGTAGGAACCGAGGCAATGGACGGACGTGATCACCGTGGGCCGTGACCGGTACACCGCGCCGCTCGTTTTCGGCGTGGTCATGGCCGCGCTCGTCGGCTGTTCGGCATCGCATCCGGCGACCGCGACCGGCCCGGCCACAGCTGCACGGTCCGGGCCGACGTCGCGCGTGGTGCCCGTGGATGCGGGCACGCCCGGCGGCGCGCAGCCTCGCCTGGCATCAGACCCCGTGCAGCTGGCCGACGACCTCGTCGCCGACGAGCGCGCGCTGCGCGACCCGGGGACGCCGGATCCGGCGCTGACGGCGGCGGCGCACCGCGAGCAGGCGGCCTACCGCGCCATCGGACACCATCCCGAATGGGATGCGGCCACGCGCCCGCGCATCCCGGCGGAGCTGGTCGATGTCTACGACCGCAACGTCGACGCCCGTCGGCAACTCACCGCGCTGACCCCGGTGCGAGACAACCTGCCGGCGTGGCGCATCGAGCCGCCGGCCCCGGCCGACGAGCTGCTGAACTACTACCACCAGGCGGAGTCGGAATCCGGCGTCAGCTGGAATTACCTGGCGGCGATCAATTTCATCGAGACCCGCTTCGGCAGCATCGTGGGAGCGAGCACCGCAGGCGCGCAAGGGCCCATGCAGTTCTTGCCGTCGACGTTCGCCGGCTATGGGCAGGGCGGCGACATCCACTCACCCCGCGACAGCATCCTGGCCGCCGGCCGCTACCTGGCCGCCAATAGCTTTGCCAACGATCGGGATCGCGCCGTCTACGGCTACAACCACGCCAGCGAATACGTGCGCGCGGTTGATCAGTACGCCGCGCTGATCGCCGCCGATCCCGCCACGTTCGCCGCGTACTACCGGTGGGACGTCTATTGCCGCACGACGGCCGGCGACGTCTTGTTGCCCATCGGCTACGACGCGTCCGCGCCGATCCCGGCCGCGGACTACGTGGCGGCCCACCCGCAGTAGTCCACGATCAGTGCGGGATCAGTACAGGGGCACCCAGACACCGAAGAACCAGTAACCCCAACCGCCGTACTGCCAGTTGAAGACCGGGATGGCGGTAAAGGTGTTGTAGCTGAAGGGTCCGAAATCGGCCCGCGCCACAGCCACGTCACGCGGCGCTCCGGCCCACGGCCGGTTCCAGCCACCCGGAGGCGGCGGACCGTCCCAACCACCCGAAGGCGGCGGGCCCTCCCAATGCGGCGGCGGGTGGCCCGGAGCCCGGCCGTCGTTCCAGCCGTAGCCATGCAACCGCGGCGGCGGGGGCGCCCCGTGGCCCACGATGCTGAAGCCGGTGTCGAGGCCCACTGGGCCGCCGATCTCGGCGTTACCGCTCGCGTAAACGCCGCGCGGCGGAATGTACGCCGGGTGCTCAGGCTGAGTGCTCGGCGGATTCAGCGACGCGTACACCTCCCCGCCAAGTTGCGGCGTGGTGGACTGTCCACTCGCCGGCGCGGTCGTTTGAGCACTCGTCGACGTCGTTTGCGCACTCGGCGACG
>NZ_JAICZA010000188.1 GCF_025933915.1 Mycobacterium sp. | reverse complement strand
GGCCTGCTCCGGCTTGCCCTCCGCTTTGGCGGTTTCCTCGGCGATGCGGCGCTCGCTGGCCACCACGTCCTCGGGCACGTCATCCCGGGACAGGTAGCGGGCCTTGAGCGCGGCGATCTGCAGCGCGACCGCGTGCGCGGCCTCCGTGTCCGAGCCCTGGTATTCGACGAGCACGCCCACCGCCGGGGGCAGGTCGGCCGCCCGCCGATGCAGGTAGGCCTCGACGGTGCCGTCGAAGTTCGCGACCCGGCGCAGTTCCAGCTTCTCGCCGATCTTGGCCGAGAGCTCGGCGATCGCCTGCTCGACGGTCTTGTCACCGATGCTGGCTGTCTTGAGGCCGTCGACATCCGCGGCCTTCGACGACACGGCCGCGGCCACGATCTGGTCCGCCAGCGCCTGGAACTCCGCGTTCTTGGCGACGAAGTCGGTCTCGCTGTTCAGCTCGATGAGCGCGCCGCCCTGGGTGGCGACCAGACCTTCGGCCGTCGCCCGCTCGGCACGCTTGCCGACGTCCTTGGCGCCCTTGATCCGGAGCGCCTCGACCGCCTTGTCGAAGTCGCCGTCACTCTCGACCAGCGCGTTCTTGCAGTCCAGCATGCCGGCACCGGTGAGTTCCCGAAGCCGCTTGACGTCGGCAGCGGTGAAGTTCGCCAATGGTCAGCCTTCCTATGAGGGGTCAGGGGTTGATTCGGGTGCGCCCGCGGCGGCGTCGGCGGGGGCGCCGGTGGCAGCAGCGGCGGCCAGCAGTTCCTGCTCCCATTCGGGCAGCGGCTCGGCGGCTTCGGCCTCGGGCTTGCCGTCACCGCGGCCGGCCCCGGCGCGGGCCTGCAAGCCCTCCGCGACGGCGGACGCGATGACCTTGGTCAGCAACGCGGCCGAACGGATCGCGTCGTCGTTGCCGGGAATCGGGTAGTCGACCTCGTCGGGGTCGCAGTTGGTGTCCAGGATCGCGATGACCGGGATACCGAGTTTGCGGGCCTCGCCGACCGCGATGTGCTCCTTGTTGGTGTCGACGACCCAGATCGCCGACGGCACCTTGGCCATGTCGCGGATACCGCCGAGGCTGCGGTCCAGCTTGTTCTTCTCGCGGGTCAGCATCAAGATTTCCTTCTTGGTGCGACCTTCGAAACCACCGGTCTGCTCCATCGCCTCGAGCTCCTTGAGGCGCTGCAGCCGCTTGTGCACGGTGGAGAAGTTGGTCAGCATGCCGCCCAGCCAGCGCTGGTTCACGTACGGCATTCCGACGCGGGTCGCTTCGGCCGCAACCGATTCCTGCGCCTGCTTCTTGGTGCCGACGAACAGGACACTGCCGCCGTGGGCGACGGTTTCCTTGACGAACTCGTACGCCTGATCGATGAAGGTCAGCGTCTGCTGCAGGTCGATGATGTAGATGCCGTTGCGGTCGGTGAAGATGAACCGCTTCATCTTGGGATTCCAGCGACGGGTCTGGTGCCCGAAGTGGGTGCCGCTGTCAAGCAGCTGCTTCATGGTTACGACGGCCATGCTTGTGCCTTACTTGTGTCGGTTGTCGCCTGGCATCGGGTGAAGCCGGGCCCTGGCGCCTGCTGCGATGCCGGACCCAGCCGGGAAAACCCGGTCGGGACCGCCCGGCATGCGGTGCGAACTCCTCGTGGAACCGGAGACGCGATGCGGACGCGCGAAGTCAACCCGCGAACGAGCTGCGACCAGCAGTTTACACGGACTCAGCAGGTGGTTTCGCCACGCTTCCCCAAGCGGCGCCGTCGTCCACAAAGCCGGTGAGACCGGGTGGATCCCGTCGGCGGGGCCGCGCTGAACTACCTGGATGCGGTGGATAGCGCTGATGTTGAGTGCGGCCCTGGTCAGCGCGGTACCGGCGGGGGCCGACGAGGATCGCCTGGAATGGCCGTTGCGCCCGCCGCCGGCCGTCGCCCGGGCTTTCGACGCCCCGCCGCAGGACTGGCATCCCGGCCATCGCGGTGTGGACCTGGCCGGCACCGCCGGCCAGCCGGTGTACGCCGCGGGCGCCGCCACCGTGGTGTTCGCCGGACTGCTGGCCGGGCGGCCGGTGGTGTCACTGGCCCATCCCGGGGGGTTGCACACCAGCTACGAGCCGGTCCGGGCGGCCGTGCGGGTCGGCCAGCACGTGACGGCCGTGACCGTGATCGGCGCATTGGTGGCCGGCCATCCCGGCTGCGGGGCCGCGGCGTGTTTGCACTGGGGAGCGATGTGGGGTCCGGCGTCGGGGGCCCACTATGTCGATCCGCTGGGCCTGCTCAAGTCCACGCCGATCCGGCTCAAACCGCTGCGCGGCTAGCGCGAGCAGACGCTCGCGCCTCAGGCGCGCGGGTGGGCCTGATCGTGCACCGCACGCAACCGGGACACCGCGACATGGGTGTAGAGCTGCGTGGTCGCCAGGCTGGAATGACCCAGCAGTTCCTGGACGACGCGCAGGTCAGCCCCGCCTTCGAGGAGGTGTGTGGCCGCGCTGTGGCGCAGGCCGTGCGGCCCCATGTCCGGCGCGCCGTCCACCGCGGCGACGGTCTGGTGCACCACGGTGCGCGCTTGGCGAACGTCGAGCCGGCGGCCCCGCGGGCCCAGCAGCAGCGCCGGACCCGACCCGGCATGCACCAGGGCGGGACGTCCGTCGGCCAGCCACGCCTCGATCGCGTCGGCCGCCGGCACCCCGAACGGCACACTGCGCTGCTTGTTGCCCTTGCCGACGACGCGCAGCAGTCGATGCCGCCTGTCCACGTCGTCGATGTCCAAGCCGCACAGTTCGCTGACGCGGATCCCGGTGGCATAGAGCATCTCGACGATGAGCCGGTCCCGCAGCGCCAACGGATCACCTTGCCGGGCACCGGATTTGGCGGCGGCCATGGCGTCGAGCGCCTGGTCCTGGCGCAGCACCGCGGGCAGCGCGCGATGCGCCTTGGGAACCTGTAGCCGAGCGGCCGGGTCCCCGGTCAGCAGGCCACGCCGGACCGCCCACGCGGTGAACGCCTTGACCGCCGAGGTGCGCCGGGCCAGCGTCGTGCGGGCGACGCCGGCCGCGGCCGCGGCGGATAACCACGAGCGCAGCAGCGGCAGGCTCAACGCGTCCAGGCCGGCGCCGCGGTCGCCGGCGAACGCGAGCAGCGAGCGCAGGTCGCCGAGATAGGCGCGACGGGTGTGGGCCGAGCGGCCGCATTGCAAATCCAGGTACTCGTCGAACTCGTCGAGGATCGCCTGCACTCCCCCACGGTCGCAGGTGCCGCCCTGCGCTCTCTAGTCGACGCGCCGAAGCGTGTCCGGGGTGAGATCTTTGAGCGTGGGATACCCGTCGACGGCCATGATGAGGTCCGCTTCGGCGAGGATCGAGCGCAGCACGTGCACGATGCCGTCGTCGCCGCCGAGCGCCAGGCCGTAGGCGTACGGCCGGCCGATACCCACCGCCGTCGCGCCCCGCGCCAGCGCCTTGACGACGTCGGCGCCGCTGCGGACGCCCGAGTCGAACAGGACCGGCAGCCCGTCGGCCGCCTCCACCACGCCCGGCAGGCACTCCAGCGCGGGCAGACCGCCGTTGGCCTGCCGACCACCGTGGGTGGAGCAATAGATGCCGTCCACGCCGCCGTCCTTGGCGCGCCGGGCGTCGTCGGGATGGCAGATGCCCTTGATGATCAGCGGCAGGTCGGTCAGCGACCGCAGCCATTCGAGGTCGTCCCAGGTCAACGGATTTCCGAAGGTCTGTATCCACCGCAGTACGGTGCCTTGCGGGTCCTCCTCGGGTGGGTGCTGCAGGCCGGCGCGGAAGACGGGATCGCTGGTGTAGTTGCTCAGGCAGAGCCCCCGCAACTGGGGAAAGTTGGCCGTGGCGAGGTCGCGCGGGCGCCACCCGGGAATCCACGTGTCGAGCGTGACGATGATGCCTTTGAAGCCGGCGGCTTCGGCCCGCTGCACGAGGCTGGCGGCCAGCTCGCGATCCTTCGGCGTGTAGAGCTGGAAGAAGCCCGGGGTGTCCCCGAACTCGGCGGCGACGTCTTCCATCGGGTCGGCGGTCAGCGTGGAAACGACCATGGGGACACCGGTGTGCGCGGCCGCGCGCGCGGTGGCCAGGTCGCCGTGGCCGTCTTGAGCGCAGATGCCGATGACCCCGATCGGTGCCATGAACAGCGGAGACGGCAGGCTCAGGCCGAACATCTCCACCGACAGGTCGCGGTCGGCGGCGCCGACGAACATGCGCGGGATCAGGCCCCAATGATCGAAGGCCTCCCGGTTGGCCCGCTGGGTACGTTCGTCGCCGGCGCCGCCGGCGACGTAGGACCACACCGACGGCGACATGGCCCGCTCGGCCCGGGCCTCCAACTCCGCGAAGGCCATCGGCAGCGCGGGTGCCACCCCGCCCAGGCCCTTGAAGTAAATCTCGTTCTGGTAGTCGCCGAATGCCATGGAAAAGAGCATGCCAGTCGAGCCGTCAGGCGGACGAGTTCGCCGACTCCGCCTCGGCCAGTTCTTTCTTCCATTGGCGGAACGTCTCTTCGGTGCGGCCGCGGCGCCAGTAACCCGAGATCGACGAGGCCCATTTGGCGTCCACGCCCCGCTCCTTGCGGATGTAGGGCCGCAGATTGTGCATGACGGCCTGCGCCTCGCCGTGGATGAAGACGTGCACCTGCCCGGGCAGCCACGGAGCGCTGGTGACGGCCTCGATCAACGGCGCGTAATCGCCGGCGCGATCCTCGGGAACCAGGTCGGCGCGGCCGCCGCGATACACCCAATGCACCTCGACGCCCTCCGGTGCGGTCAGTGGGATCTCGTCCTCCTGGCCCGCCACCTCGATGAACGCCTTGCCGACCGCGTTAGGCGGCAACGCTTCCAGGGCCGCGGCGATGGCCGGCAGCGCCGATTCGTCGCCGGCCAGCAGGTGCCAGTCGGCGGCCGGGTCGGGTGTATATGCACCGCCGGGGCCGATCAGGTAGATCGGCTGGCCGGGCCGGGCCGTGGCCGCCCATTGGCCCGCCGTCCCGTGCTCGCCGTGCACGACGATGTCCAGCGCGATCTGGCGGGCCTCGACGTCGACGTGCCGGACGGTGAGGGTGCGCACCGAGGGCCTTTTCTCCGGTGGCAGGCCGGCGAAGCTGTCGAGGGTGAGCGGCTCGGGCAAGCCGGCCACGTCCACGTCGTCGGCGACGAACGCCAGCTTGACGTAGGAGTCGGTGAACTTGCTGGGGACGAAGGCGTCAAAATTCTTGCCCCGCAGCATCACCCGCACCATGTGTGGGGTGAGTTGCTCGGTACCGACAACTTCGAAGCATTGCAGCGGTCGACCTGCCACTTGTCCTCCTGTCCAGCCCCTGACCCCCGTCGACTATACGAGTCGCGAGTCCTGAGAGCTTGGGCTGCAGCTTGGCCTGCGGCGACGCGACGGTGCCAGCGTCCATCGACGTGACTGCGCACCGCCGAGTGGTGAACCCATCTAGACGTCGAACACCACGCCGCGCGTCAGGAGCGCACCCGGCCCGGCGAACGGGCGCCGTTGCAATACCCGAGTCGCGGGTACCGACGGGTGGTGACGGTGATCGTGCCTTCGGTGTTGGTGATGGTGACGCCCTCCGCGCCGACGGTGGCGGTGGCGGTGCGCAGGGCGGGGATGGTGACCTGGCCGACGTGTGGGCCGGTACCGGTCGTGGCGGAGCCGTCGATCAGTTCGATTTCGACCCGTGCGCGGCGGTACTGAGTGAGGGTGAAGGCGCCGTAGCTGCCAGCGAGTAGCCGCATGTTGGACGGGATGACGGCGCCGGTCGCGCGACACCGACCAAGGGTGGTGACAGTGCTGCCGTCGTTGACGGTGACGGGGACGTTCGCGACGCAGGCCCCAGCGCCTTCCACGCTGATGGAGCCGCGCTCAACGAGCATGGTGGTGCGTTCGCCGAGAGCGATGGTGCTGCCAAACGGGAGGGTGACGGTTTGGCCTTGCAGGATGCGGATGACGATTACGTGGTCCGCGGTGTTGGTTGCGGCCTGGGCGACTGCGGACGCGGGATCAGCGGCTTTGCCGTCATGCGCGGTGGCGTCATCTCGGGCCCGAGTCTCGGCGCGGCGAACCCCGGCATTGTCTGCGGTGCTCTTGCGGTGATCCGGTGAACGGGTCGCTGCAGAGATCGCACCCGGCCAGGTAAGCATTGCCATCAGTCCCTTGGAGTAGGTGCTCACCAGGGGGTTTCCTACGGTGGGCCGAGGGGTGGCGTTACGGCTGGCGACAGCCGACAGAGGCGAGGCCGTCTGGATCCGCGGGGCGGCCGCGGACCAGCTCGGCGGCACCGATAACGGCCCGCGCGCAATCGCCTTGGCCCGGCGCCCGGAGGCCTCGCGGGACTGGGACCGCGGCGCCTCCGGCGTCGTGGATTTCGAATCGCCTTCTCGTTGAACGCTTTCCATGATTTCTCCTGGCCCGACCGAACCCATCAGTCAACCTCGCACGCGAGGAGGTCCCAGCAGCACTGACCTTCGTTTGCGTCTATATATCGGCAACAGGCTCCACCGTCCGATCCAGACGCTGCTAACAGTGAATTGTCTTGTGGGGGTTGGATTCCGGAAAGACCTGCCAGGCCGGCCAGGCCGGGGGAGGCAAGCCCGCCCGGAGGGATGCCGAACACCAGATGCGGCGGGGCCGGCGGGACCGGCGTACCGGGGGCGATGGTGACGGGACCGATCACGCCGGTAGAGGTGTAACTGCCACCGGGGCCAATGGTGATGACCTCGCCGGGGCCGACAATGATGCTGCCGCCGTTGAGGATGGGGACGATGCCGCCGGGATCGACGGTGAAGGTGCTGCCGGACCCGACGGTGACGATACCGCTGTCGGCCAGCGTGCCGCCGACCGTGACCGTGCCACCGTCGGTCAGCGCGCCACCCAAGCTGACCGTGAAGGTGCCGCTGTCCGTGAGGGTGCCACCCACGCTGACCGTGAATGTGCCGCCGTCGGTCAACGTACCGCCACTGATGACCGTTACGGTCCCACTATCGGTCAGCGTGGCACCGGCGTTGATGGTCAACGTGCCGCCGTCCGTCAGGACGCCACCGGCGCTGACGGTTACGGTGCCGCTATCGGTCAACGTGCCACCCGAGCCCAAAAGCCCTCCACCGCCGACGGTGACGCTGCCGCTATCGGTCAAGGTGCCCGTGGAACCGACCGTCAACGAACCCCCAGAACCCACCACGGAGCCACCATTGACCGACAGGGCACCCCCATCCGCGACCGTCAAGGCGCCGCCGTCAGTCAGGGCGCCGCCCGAACCCAGCACCGACCCACCATCAACCGACAAGACACCACCATCGACCACCGTCACACTGCCGTCATCAACAAGACTGCCCGCGGGAACCAAAACCGACCCACCATTGACCGTGACAGTCCCACCATCGGACAACACCCCACCCGAATTAACCGACACCACACCACCATCGGACAACACCCCACCAGTACCGACACTCAGCGTGCCCCCGCCGTCCACATTCACCACACCCGTGGAACCCACATCAATCGTGCCCGCAACACTGGCACCGCCACTGACATTCAGAGCACCGTTATCGACCACCGTCACACCCGAATCCACAGTGAGCGAACCACCATCGGCCAACACACCACCCGAATCAATGGTCAACGCACCACCATCGGACAACACACCACCCGCATTCACCGTGACCGTGCCGCTATCGGTCAACGTGCCACCACTGGCGACAGTGACGGT
>NZ_JAICZA010000204.1 GCF_025933915.1 Mycobacterium sp. | reverse complement strand
GTCGCGGCCCGGGCCGACCCATCGCGACAACCGCGCGGTACACGCATTGGCGCGAATCATGTTGCACGGCCGCATTTCCCAGATCCAGACCAGCTGGGTCAAGCTCGGTGTCGAGCGCACACAGGTGATGCTCAATGGCGGGGCCAACGACCTGGGCGGCACGTTGATGGAGGAGACCATCTCCCGGATGGCCGGCTCGGAACACGGATCGGCCAAGACGGTGGCCGAACTGACCGCGATCGCCGAGGGCATCGGGCGCCCCGCGCGCCAGCGCACCACCGACTACACGTCGTTGGCCGCGTAGCCCCTCGCTTGCCGGGCGCGGCGGTTACTGAACCGCTTCGTGCGACGCGATCGGCTCAGTAGTTGTTACAGCTGATCGCGACCGCGTTGATGGTGGCGTAGTACTTCTGCGCCGACGGCATGGCCTGGATCTGCTGGGCCATCTGCTCGCGCTTGGGCGGCGGCGCGGCCAGGAAGTTGCGGATGTAGGACTGCGCCACCGGCGACGCGTTCAGCTGCTGGGCAGCTGCCGGGTCGGTCGCGTTGAGCGCGGCAATCACCTGTCCGTAGTTGCAGGTCGTGTTGATGATCGCGTCCGTGGGGTCGGCGGACGCGATCCCAGCCGCGGCGGTCAACGCCACTGCCGCGCCGCCGACCGCAACCCCCAATTTGCTCAACGACACCCTCATGTGTGGACACCTTCCCCAGTTAATGCACCGCTATCACGGCGAGAACTTCTGCCCAGCGGTTGCCGTTTGTCGGTTCGAGATTACCAGGCCCCGCGAGCGCGCTTGCAACGCAAGAGATATCGGGGGCAGCCGCCGGGGCGTAACTCTGTGCAGGTCAGCGGGTTATTCACGGTGTTCGCCCTCGGCGAAACGGGGGCCGTTCGCAGGGTCCGAGACCGTCAGTCTTAAATCGGTGTTTCGATAGGCGCGCCAGGTGGTTCGCCTGTATCTGCAACGTCTAGTATCAGCAACCGAAAGCTTCACCGGAAGAGGTCGGACGCGCCGGTGCGAGCCGAACAGCAGCCCACATTGAGTAGTACATGGAGGAGACGTCTGTGACGTACACGATCGCCGAACCCTGTGTTGACGTCAAGGATAAGGCCTGTGTCGAGGAATGCCCGGTCGACTGCATTTATGAAGGTGCCCGGATGCTCTACATCCACCCCGACGAATGCGTCGACTGTGGGGCGTGTGAGCCGGTCTGCCCCGTCGAAGCGATCTATTACGAAGACGACGTGCCGGACCAATGGAGCCAGTACACGCAGATCAACGCCGACTTTTTCGTCGAGCTGGGATCGCCTGGCGGCGCGGCCAAGGTCGGCATGACCGAGAATGACCCGCAGGTGGTCAAGGATCTGCCACCGCAGGGCGAAGGCGACTGAGCGGCCCGGTGCCACACCAGCTCAGGAAGCGCCGGCCGGCCGTGTCGGCGTCGCTGCCGGAGTTTCCCTGGGACACGCTGGCCGACGCGAAAGCGCAGGCCGGCGCCCATCCGGACGGGATCGTCGACCTATCCGTAGGCACCCCGGTCGATCCGGTGGCGCCGGTGATCCAGGAGGCGCTGGCCGCGGCCGGTTCGGCGTCTGGGTATCCGGCCACCGCGGGCACCGCCCGGCTGCGCGAATCGGCGGTCGCGGCCCTGGGCCGCCGGTTCGGCGTCGCCGGGCTGGCAGAGTCGGACGTGCTCCCGGTGATCGGCAGCAAGGAGCTCATCGCCTGGCTGCCGACGTTGCTGGGTCTGGGCTCCGCGGACGTGATCGTGGTGCCCGAGCTGGCGTACCCCACCTACGACGTCGGCGCGCGCCTGGCCGGTTCGCGGGTGTTGCGGGCGGATTCGCTGACCCAGCTGGGCCCGCAATCGCCGGCGCTGTACTACCTGAACTCCCCGAGCAATCCGACCGGACGTGTCCTGGGCGTCGATCACCTGCGCAAAGTGGTCGGATGGGCCCGCGACCGGGGCTGCCTGGTGGCCTCCGACGAGTGCTACCTCGGGCTGGGCTGGGATGCCCAGCCGCTGTCGATCCTGCATCCCTCGGTCTGCGACGGCGACCACACCGGGCTGCTCGCCATCCATTCGCTGTCGAAGAGCTCGTCGCTGGCCGGGTATCGGGCCGGCTTCGTCGCCGGCGACGCCGAGCTCATCGCCGAGCTGCTGGCCGTGCGCAAGCACGCCGGGATGATGGTCCCGACCCCGGTGCAGGCGGCCATGGTGGCCGCCCTGGACGACGACGCCCACGAGCTGGCGCAGCGGCAGCGGTACGAGCGGCGCCGGGCCGCCCTGTTGCCCGCGCTGCGTTCGGCGGGCTTTACCGTCGACTATTCCGAAGCCGGCCTCTATCTCTGGGTCACCCGCGGCGAGCCGTGCCACGACAGCGTTGCCTGGCTGGCGCGGCGCGGCATCTTGGTGGCGCCCGGTGATTTCTACGGCCCGCGCGGCGCCCAGCACGTGCGCGTTGCGCTGACGGCCAGCGATGAGCGGATCGCCGCCGCGGTGCGACGGCTCGCCTGACCCGGCTAGTCGATCCGCGATGCGCGCCGCCCCGACGTGGGTGAACGTGCACAATGCATCGGGAGGCGTTTGACGTTCTCGAATCTCGGGTAAGGACGGTGCTCGTGACCAGTTCGACCGGCAAGCTGCGCATCCCGCTCTCGGTCGGGGACGTCGCCAAGCGTGTGTTCCTGGGAAAGCCGCTGATCACCGAGGATATCGCCGCCGAGAAATTGTCCAACGGCGTTGCGCTGGGCGCGCTTTCGCCCGATGCGGTGTCATCGGTCGCCTACGGACCCGAGCAGATCCTGATCGAGCTGTTGCCTCACGCGGGGTTGGCGGCGTTCCTCCTGTTGCTCCCGATCACCGGGGTCATCCTGTTCATCCTGGTGTTGGTGGCCGCCTCGTACCGGCAGGTGGTGATGGCCTACACCCGGGCCGGTGGCTCGTACATCGTCGCGCGCGACAACTTCGGCCCCCGGGTCGCGCAGATCGCCGCCGCGGCGCTGCTGATCGACTACGTGGTGACCGTTGCGGTGCAATCGGCGGCCGGGACGGTCGCGGTGGTGTCGGCGATCCCCGCATTGGGTCCCTACAGCCTGGCGATCACGGTCGGCGTGGTGCTGATCATCTGCTACGCGAACCTGCGTGGATTGCGGGAAGCGGGAATGCCGTTCGCGGTGGCGACCTACTCCTTCATCGCCATGGTCGGACTGACCATCGTGGTGGGCGTCGTCCGCGTACTGTTCGGGGGTTTACCGGTATACGATGCCGCGCACACGGCCGGTACCGTGCCGGTTCATCAGGGCAACGGGTTGGTGCTGGGCGCGACGATTCTGGTTTTGTTGCGCGCGTTCGCCAACGGGGGTTCGTCGCTGACCGGAGTCGAGGCCATCTCGAACACGGTGGACTATTTCCGAAAGCCCCAGGGCCGCAACGCACGCCGGGTGCTCACCGCGATGGCCAGCATCCTGGGCGTCCTGCTGGCCGGTGTCGCCTATCTGGCCCACGTCACCCACGCCACGCCGTATCTGACCGAATACCCGTCGGTCTTGTCGCAGATCGGCCGTGCCGTCTATGGCAACGGCATGATCGGCGACGTGTTTTTCGTGCTGGTCCAGGCGTCGACCGCGGCCATCTTGTTCACCGGCGCGAACACCAGCTTCAACGGATTCCCGGCGCTGGCGAGCTTCGTCGCCGAAGACCGCTTCCTGCCCAGGCAGCTGACGAAACGTGGTCACCGCCTGGTGTTTTCGAACGGGATCATCACCCTCACGGCGCTGTCGGTGGCCTTGCTGGTGGTAACCGGCGGTTCGGTCAACGCGCTGGTCCCGTTCTACGCGATCGGCGTGTTCACCGGGTTCTCGATGGCCGGTTACGGCATGACCAAACACCATTTGACGCATCGTGAACCGGGATGGCGGCACCGGCTGGCGATCAACCTGTCCGCGGCGATCCTGTCGACGGTCGTGGTGGGCATCTTCGCGGTGGCGAAATTCACCGAGGGCGCCTGGCTGGTGGTCGTCGTGTTCCCGCTACTGGTGTTCGTGCTGACGCGGCTGAACCACGAATACCGGGCCGAGGCGGCCATTCTCGAGATGTTCCGCACCGATCGCCCCGAATTGGTGAAGTATGCGCGACACAAGGTGCTGGTGTTTGTCGACTCGGTCGATCTGGCGGTGATCGAGGCGTTGCGCTATGGCCGGGGCCTGCGGGCCGACGACCTGGTTGCCGTGCACTTCATGGTCGACCCGGCCCACGCCGCGCAACTGCGAAACCGTTGGGAGCACTTCGCTCTCGACACGCCGCTACGGATCGTGGACTGCCCCGACCGGCGGATCAGCAGGTCGGCCCAGCTGCTGGTCGCCAAGGCGCGCGACGAACACCCCGACACCAACGTGACTGTGCTCCTGCCGCGCCGGACCTTCGCGCGGCTGTTGGGTCGGCTGCTGCACGACCGGACCGCGGACAAGGTCGCCCAAGCCGTCAGCCTCATTCCCGACGCCGCGGCGACGATCGTGCCCTATGACGTGGAATCGCGGATCAGGGAGGCCTACCCCGACTCTTTCGAGCAGCGCATCGGGCAAGAAATCGACAAGATCCAGGCCTGGGTGTCCCAGGACGAGGACGAGAAGGTCGACGCCTACGAACACCCCGAACGGCCGCCGTCGGTGATCATGGTGGCCGGCCTGATCTCCGGGCAACGCGCCACCGTCGAAGGACGTGTCAGCGAGGTCGAAGACATCGCCGACCGCGGGCGAACCCGGCGACAGATCGTGGTGGGGGACAGCAGCGGGGAAATCACGGTCACCTTCCGTCCCGGACGCGGGGGCGGCGACATCCAGCCCGGTCAGCTCTTGCGGATCAGCGGCAAAGCCCGCCAGGCCGGTCAGCGTTCCCTGTCGATGGTCGATCCGGCCTATCAGGTCATCGAGGATCCGGCGAAGGAGGCCGCGTCCGGGGACACGGAACAGGCCGACCAGTCGTAGCACCGCCCGCCGGCCCGTGCGAGGAGCGGGTATCGGCGTGAAATGCGGTGGAAGACAAGAAATCTCGACATCTCAGCCCCGACGCGCGCGTCCATGGCGCAGGGTCCCGCGCCCCAGGCGTGCCGCATCGGGCTCCGGATCGCTGAACCGCGCGCCCGCGGGTGGGAATGACGCAATTGCGAAGTCACGGCACGGTTTTCACGGCGCCGGGCCGCTTTCGGTCCCTCCCGGTGTCTTTCCGGTACGGCGGACGAAATTGTTTAATCCCGCTAACTGACGTGGTTCGGGTAGGTAAACTGACACCTGCACAATTACGCCCGAACAACGTGAGAAGAGATGGTGCGCGCCGCTGCTCACCGGCCGTCGGGCGAGGACAGGGGCTACACATTGCGTGTCGCGAGCGCCACACCCGTGGCCGTCATCGGAATGGCCTGCCGGCTTCCCGGTGGGATCGATTCCCCGCAACAGCTCTGGGAGGCGTTGTTGCGCGGCGACGATTTCGTTGGCGAGATCCCCGGCGACCGGTGGGATGCGGACCTGTTCTACGACCCCGAGCCCGGCGTCCCCGGCCGATCGGTAACCCGGTGGGGGGCGTTCCTCGACGATGTCGGGGGATTCGACTGCGACTTCTTCGGGATGACCGAGCGCGAAGCGACCGCGATCGACCCGCAACACCGCCTGTTGCTGGAAACGTCGTGGGATGCCATCGAGCATGCCGGCCTCGACCCCGCATCGCTGTCCGAGACGCAGACCGGCGTGTTCGTCGGCCTGACGCACGGCGACTACGAACTGCTGTCCGCCGACTGCGGCGCGGCCGAAGGACCGTACGGATTCACCGGCACCAGTAACAGCTTCGCGTCCGGGCGGGTCGCCTACACACTGGGGCTGCACGGCCCGGCGGTCACGGTGGACACGGCGTGCTCGTCCGGGCTGATGGCCGTCCACCAGGCGTGCGGCAGCCTGGGCAGCGGCGAAAGCGACCTCACCCTGGCCGGTGGCGTGGCGGTGACCCTGGAACCGCGAAAGTCCGTTTCGGGTTCGCTGCAAGGCATGTTGTCCCCGACCGGCCGCTGCCACGCCTTCGACGTGCACGCCGACGGCTTCGTGTCCGGCGAGGGCTGCGTCATGCTGCTGCTCAAACGGCTCGACGACGCGCGACGCGACGGCGATCGCATCCTGGCGGTGCTGCGCGGCACCGCGGCCAACCAGGACGGCCGCACCGTTAACATCGCGGCGCCCTCGGAACGGGCTCAGATCGCCGTCTACCAAACGGCGTTGGGCGTGGCGGACGTCGACGCGTCCACCGTCGGCTACGTCGAGGCGCACGGCACCGGCACCCCCGTCGGCGATCCGATCGAATTCTCCAGTCTGGCCGCGGTGTATGGAAACGACGGGCCCTGTGTGCTGGGGTCGGTGAAGACCAACTTCGGCCACATGCAGTCGACGTCCGGACCGCTGGGGTTGATGAAGGCGATCCTCGCACTGCGGCACGGCGTGGTTCCGCGGAATCTGCACTTCACTCGGTTACCCGATGAGATGGCCCGGGTCGAGACGAATCTCTTCGTGCCGCAGGCCAATACACCGTGGCCCGCCAACGG
>NZ_JAICZA010000120.1 GCF_025933915.1 Mycobacterium sp. | reverse complement strand
GCGTACACGGACAGCGCGCCGGTGTCGGCGAAGATGTCCACCGTTGAATAGACGGAATAGGCCAGCCCACGCAGCTCCCGGACCTGCTGGAACAGCCGAGAGCTCAGGCCGCCGCCCAGCGCGGTGTTCAGCACCGACAGCGCCCAGCGGTGGCGCCAGTCGCGCCCGGGCGTGCGCACACCCAACGACACATGCGTCTGCTCGGCGTCCCGGTTGCCCAGCGTCAGTCCGGGGCGGCCGGTGACCCGCCCGGCGCCCTTGCGCGGCGCGATGGGTTCACGGCCGCGGACCAGACGCTGGCCGAAGTGCTCGCGCACCAACGCGACCACCTCGTCGTGGTCGACGTTGCCGGCCACCGCCACCACCATGCGTTCGGGCGTGTAGCGCCGGACGTGAAACGAGCGCAGCTGGCTTCGCGTCATCGACGTCACCGACCGCGCGGTGCCGATGACGGGCCGGCCCACCGGATGGTCACCGAACAGCGCGCCCAGGAACATGTCCCCGAGCGCGTCCTCGGGGTCGTCGTCGCGCATCGCGATCTCCTCGAGGACCACGTCGCGTTCGAGTTCGACATCCTCGGCGGCGCAGCGGCCGTTGAGCACCACGTCGGCCACCAGGTTGACGGCCAACTCCAGGTCGGTGTCGAGCACATGCGCGTAGTAGCAGGTGTGCTCCTTGGCGGTGAACGCGTTCAGCTCTCCGCCGACGGCATCCATCGCCTGGGCGATGTCCACCGCCGTGCGACTGGGGGTCGACTTGAACAGCAGGTGCTCGAGGAAGTGCGCCGCACCGGCGACGGTGGCGCCCTCGTCGCGCGAGCCGACACCGACCCAGACCCCGACCGAGGCGGAACGCACCGCGGGTAAGTACTCGGTGACCACCCGCAAGCCGCCCGGCAGCGTGGTGCGGCGCAGTGCGGCTTGCGGTTCGGGGTCCGCCGCGGCGGTGTTGTTGCCCCGCCTCAGCGCGGGGTCAGCTGCGCGCTTTCGGGAATCAGCTCGCGGCATCAGCAGGGGCGGCCGCCGGGGCGTCGGCGGCGGCCGAGTTGTCTTCCTCCACCAGCACCAGCGAGATCTTGCCGCGCTTGTCGATGTCGGCGATTTCGACGCGCAGCTTGTCGCCGACGTTCACCACGTCCTCGACCTTCGCGATGCGCTTGCCCCTACCGAGCTTGGAGATGTGCACCAAACCGTCGCGACCGGGCAGCAGCGACACGAACGCACCGAAATCCGTTGTCTTGACCACGGTTCCGAGGAACCGCTCGCCGACCGTGGGCAGCTGCGGGTTCGCGATGGCGTTGATCCGGTCGATCGCGGCCTGCGCCGAGGGTCCGTCGGTGGCGCCGACGAACACGGTGCCGTCGTCCTCGATGGAGATCTGCGCGCCGGTCTCCTCGGTGATGCCGTTGATGACCTTGCCCTTGGGGCCGATGACCTCACCGATCTTGTCCACCGGAACCTTGATAGTGGTCACCCGCGGTGCATAGGGGCTCATCTCGTCGGGCGCGTCGATGGCCTCGGCCATTACCTCGAGAATCGTCAGGCGCGCATCTTTGGCCTGGGACAACGCACTCGCGAGCACCTGCGACGGGATGCCGTCGAGCTTGGTGTCCAGCTGCAGCGCGGTGACGAAGTCCTTGGTGCCGGCGCACTTGAAGTCCATGTCGCCGAACGCGTCCTCGGCGCCCAGGATGTCGGTCAGGGTGACGAACCGGCGCTCGGTGCGGCCGTCAACTTCTATGTCGTCGGAGACCAGGCCCATCGCGATGCCGGCCACCGGAGCCTTCAGCGGCACACCGGCATTCAGCAGCGAGAGAGTGGAAGCACAGACCGAGCCCATCGACGTCGAGCCGTTGGAGCTCAGGGCCTCGGAGACCTGCCGGATGGCGTACGGGAACTCCTCGACGCCGGGCAGCACCGGGATCAGGGCCCGCTCGGCGAGCGCACCGTGCCCGATCTCACGCCGCTTGGGCGAACCCACCCGACCGGTCTCGCCGGTGGAGTACGGCGGGAAGTTGTAGTGATGCATATAGCGTTTCGAGGTCTCGGGTCCCAGCGAGTCGATCTGCTGGGCCATCTTGACCATGTCGAGCGTGGTCACACCCAGGATCTGGGTCTCGCCGCGCTGGAACAGCGCGCTGCCGTGCGCCCGCGGCACCACGGCGACCTCGGCCGAGAGCGCGCGGATGTCGGTGATGCCACGGCCGTCGATGCGGAAGTGATCGGTGAGGATGCGCTGGCGCACCAGCTTCTTGGTCAGCGAGCGGAACGCGGCGCTGACCTCTTTCTCCCGGCCCTCGTAAGTGTCGGCAAGGCGCGTGAGCACCTCGGCCTTGAGCTCGTCGGTGCGCGCGTCGCGCTCGGCCTTGCCGCCGATGGTCAACGCCTTGGCCAGCTCGTCGGTGGCCACCGAGGCCACCGAGTAGTAGACGTCTTCCTGGTAATCCGGGAACGTCGGGTACTCGCCGACAGGCTTGGCGGCGGCCCCGGCCAGCGCCTCCTGCGCGGTGCACAGCGCCGCGATGAACGGCTTGGCGGCCTCCAGTCCTTCGGCCACAACGGTTTCCGTCGGCGCCTGGGCTCCGCCCTCGACGAGCTCGATGACCTTGTCGGTGGCCTCGGCCTCGACCATCATGATGGCGACGTCTTTTTGGTCTCCGTCGCCGACTTTGCGGCCGGCCACGACCATGTCGAACACCGCGCGCTCGAGCTGCTCCACGGTCGGGAACGCGACCCAGGTGCCGTCGATCAGTGCGACCCGCACGCCTCCGATCGGACCGGAGAATGGCAGACCGCTCAGCTGGGTGGATGCCGACGCGGCGTTGATCGCCAGCACGTCGTACAGGTCGTTGGGGTCCAGGCTCATGATCGTCACCACGACCTGGATTTCGTTGCGCAGGCCGCTGACGAACGACGGGCGCAGCGGGCGGTCGATGAGCCGGCAGGTCAGGACCGCGTCGGTGGACGGACGTCCCTCCCGACGGAAGAACGAGCCGGGGATGCGACCGGCGGCATACATCCGCTCCTCGACATCGACCGTCAGCGGGAAGAAGTCGAAGTGCTCCTTGGGGCTCTTGCTGGCGGTGGTCGCCGACAACAGCATGTTTTCGTCATCCAGGTACGCGACCACGGCGCCGGCGGCCTGCTGGGCCAGCCGGCCGGTCTCGAACCGGATGGTGCGGGTGCCGAAGCTCCCGTTGTCGATGATGGCGGTCGCCTCGAACACGCCCTCTTCAATTTCAGCGACAGACATAGACGTCCGTACGGCCTCTCTTATTCGGCTGTTTCGCGTCGTCACGCGCAACCTGGAGAGGGTCCGCAGGGCCCGTTCGGGCCTGCGAGTCACCCTGGGAGCTTCCCGAAGAGCCAGTCTGAATACGGCTACGGCCATCGATCGAAGCGGCCGAGAAGCCCCAGATCCGGAGAGCCCGGCAGCCACTACCGAAGACCGCCCGATGCAGACTGGGCTGCTCCCTCGAAGGTGCGTAGTGACACGCTGGAACGGCACACGCGGATCTGCGTGACCGCACCGTTTGCTCGGGCCGAACCGGCCCAGAACGTCCTCACTCTACACGGGCGAGCTCGGCGAGCCAGAATCGCTCGGGATCGGTGGGGCGCTATCGCCCCGGTACCGCCTGCGTCAGCGGCGCAGCCCGAGGCGCTCGACCAGCGAGCGGTAGCGCGCCACGTCGATCTGGGCGACGTATTTGAGCAGCCGGCGCCGGCGCCCGACCAGCAGCAGCAGTCCCCGCCGCGAGTGGTGGTCGTGCTTGTGCACCTTCAGGTGCTCGGTGAGGTCGGCGATCCGCTTGGTCAGCAGCGCGACCTGGGCTTCGGGGGAACCGGTGTCGGTCTCATGCAGGCCGTAGGTGCCCAGGATTTCTTTTTTCTGCTCGGCTGTCAGCGCCACAAACTATCTCCATCAATCGGTCCGCGAAAGGCAAATGTTCCTGGCGCGGCCACCGCGAACCGCAGCACGCGCCGATGTCGTCCGGCAGTTTAGCAGCGGGGCAACCGCCGGGCACAAACGCAGCGCATCAACCCGCGGACAGCAAAGCCCGGGCCCGGTCGGTGTCCTTGCCCATCGCGACGACGAGTTCCTTGACGGAGTCGAACTTGTGCTGGCCGCGGATGCGGGCGACGAAATCCAGCGCCACGTGCTGCCCGTACAGGTCGGCCTCGGTGTCCAGGACGAACGCCTCGACCGTGCGGGTGCGTCCGGAGAAGGTCGGGTTGGTGCCCACCGAGACCGCCGCCCGATAGCGCTCGCCCGGGACCATCGCCCCGGGGGCCCCCGCCCCCTGACCGTGGCCGAGCACGGTGAACCAGGCCGCGTACACGCCGTCGGCCGGGATGGCCGAATACATCGGCGGTGCCACGTTCGCGGTCGGGAAGCCCAGTTCGGCGCCGCGCCCGTGACCCCGCACCACCACGCCCTCGACCCGGTGCGGACGGCCCAGCGCTTCCGTGGCCGCCACCACGTCACCGGCGTCGACGCAGGACCGGATGTAGGTGGACGAGAACGTCACGGTCTCGTTGCTGTGATGCTCGGAGAGCAACGACATCGACTCCACGGCGAACCCGAATCGATCGCCGGCGCGCCGCAGGGTCTCGACGTTGCCGGTCGCCTTCTTGCCGAAGGTGAAGTTCTCCCCCACAACGACCTCGACCACATGCAGGTTCTCCACCAGCAGCTCGTGCACGTAGCGGTCGGGCGTGAGCTTCATGAAATCGGTGGTGAACGGCATCACCAGGAAGACGTCGATGCCCAGCTCCTCGACCAGCTCGGCGCGCCGGGTCAGCGTCGTCAGCTGCGCCGGATGGCTGCCGGGATAGACGACTTCCATCGGGTGCGGGTCGAACGTCATCAACACCGTCGGCACGCTGCGCGCACGCCCCGACTTCACCGCATGGGCGATCAGCTCCGCGTGGCCGCGATGCACACCATCGAACACACCGATGGTGAGCACACACCTGCCCCAGTCCGTGGGAATCTCGTCTTGGCCGCGCCACCGCTGCACGACCGCAAGCCTACGGCGCCGAGTCCCCGGCGGGGAGATCCAGAGGGTGCGACACCCGCCAGGGTGGCGGGGAACACGCCGGATCCGGATCGGGTTGCCTAAACTTTGTCGTTGTGAGGGCTGACGAAGAGCGTGGCGGTCTCACCGCGGTCGGCCAGGACTACCTCAAGGCGATCTGGAATGCCCAGGAGTGGTCCCCTAAAGACGCGCCGCACAAGGTCAGCACGAAGATGCTGGCCGAGAAGATCGGGGTGTCGGCCAGCACGGCCTCGGAGTCGATCCGCAAGCTCGCCGAGCAGGGCCTCGTCGACCACGAGAAGTACGGCGCGGTGACCTTGACCGAGGCGGGGCGGCGGGCGGCGCTCGAGATGGTGCGCCGGCACCGGCTGCTGGAGACCTTCCTGGTCAACGAGCTCGGCTACGCCTGGGACGAGGTGCACGACGAGGCCGAGGTGCTCGAGCACGCGGTGTCGGATCGGCTGGTGGCCCGCATCGACGCCAAGCTGGGGTTCCCGCAGCGCGACCCGCACGGTGACCCGATTCCGGCCTCCGACGGGCAGGTGCCCACCCCGCCGGCGCGCCAGCTGTGGGCCTGCGGCGACGGGGACGCCGGCACGGTGGCCCGCATTTCCGACGCGGACCCCGAGATGCTGCGCTACTTCACCGACGTCGGCATCAATCTCGACTCCCGGCTGCGGGTCCTGACCCGCCGCGAGTTCGCCGGCATGATCTCGGTGGCGATCGAATCCGGCGACGGCGCCGAGACGACCGTCGATCTGGGCAGCCCGGCCGCACGGGCGATCTGGGTGACGGGATAGCTCCGTCCGCGGGCGTAACGTGGCTGCGATTTTCGGCGCCGATTTTCGCAGTGCGGTTACGCGCACGAAGCTCAGTCGGCCAGTAGCCCCTTGGCGATGTGGGTGACCTGGACCTCGTTGCTGCCGGCGTAGATCATCAGCGACTTGGCGTCGCGGGCCAGCTGCTCCACCCGGTACTCGGCCATATATCCGTTGCCGCCGAACAGTTGCACCGCTTCCATCGCGACGTCGGTGGCAGCCTCCGACGAGTACAGCTTGATCGCCGACGCCTCGGCCAGCGTCAGCGGTTTCCCGGCCTGCTGGCGCTCGATGGTGTGAAAGACCATGTTCTGCACGTTCATTCGGGCGATTTCCATCTTGGCGAGCTTGAGCTGGATCAGCTGGAACTGCCCGATGTTGCGGCCCCACAGCGTGCGGCTCTTCGCGTAATCGACGCACAGCCGGTGACATTCGTCGATGATGCCCAGGGCCATCATCGCGATCCCGATCCGCTCGGCGGCGAAGTTGGCGCGGGCGCTGTCGCGGCCGTCGCCGTCGGCGTGCTGTTCGCTCTCGCCGAGCAGCCGGTCCGGGGTCAGCCGCACGTTGTCGAAGAACAGCTCGCCGGTCGGCGAGGACATCATGCCCATCTTCTTGAACGGCTTGCCCTGCGTCAGGCCGGGCATGCCCGCCTCGAGCACGAAGACCAGCACCGGCCGATTTCGTTTGTCCGAATCGGAGTCGCCCACTGTGTCGTCAGCGAGCTTCGCGTAGACGACCAGGACGTCGGCGCAAGGCCCGTTGGTGATGAAGGTCTTCTGGCCGTTGAGGATGTAGTCCTGGCCGTCGCGCTTGACGTAGGTCTTCATGCCGCCGAACGCATCCGACCCGGAGTCCGGCTCAGTGATGGCCCACGCCGCAATCTTTTCCAGCGTCATCAGCTCGGGCAGCCAGCGCTCCTTCTGGGCCAGCGTGCCGCGGCTCATGATGGTCGCCGCACCCAGGCCGAGGCTCACCGACGCGGTGCTCAGCAGCCCGATGCTGACCCGGGCGATCTCGGACACCAGCACCGCGATCATCGACCCCTGGCCTGCTCCGCCGAAACCACCTGACTCATCCGGCTTTTCGTCGGACTCCCCGGCCGCGGACGCCCCGTCGAGCCTGGCTCGTTCCCGGTCGAGCATCTTCTTGACCGACTCGGCGGCCATCGCATCGAGGCCGAACTGGCTGAACAGCTTGCGTGCGATCGGATAGGGCGACATCGCGCCCGTTTCCAATTCGTCCACATGCGGCCGGATCTCTTTGTCGACGAACTGCCGGACGGCGTCCCGGACCATCAGGTCGGTGTCGGACCACTCGATCATGGCGCCCTTAGCGTTCGGCGCGCTGGTAGGCGGTGACGACGGCGGCCCCACCCAACCCGATGTTGTGTTGCAGTGCGGCGCTGACGCCCTCGACCTGACGCTTGTCCGCGGTGCCGCGCAGCTGCCAGGTCAGTTCCGCACACTGCGCCAGTCCGGTCGCGCCCAGCGGGTGCCCCTTGGAGATCAGCCCGCCCGACGGGTTGACCACCCAGCGCCCGCCGTAGGTGGTGTCGCCGTTGTCGATCAGCTTGGGCGCCTCACCCGGCCCGCACAGACCCAGGGCTTCGTAGAGCAGCAGCTCGTTGGCAGAGAAGCAGTCGTGCAGTTCGATCACCTGGAAATCCTGCGGCCCCAGCCCGGACTGGTCGTAGACCTGTTGCGCGGCTTGCACATTCATGTCGTAGCCGATGAGGTTCTTGGCGCTTCCGTCGAACGTCGAGGCGAAGTCGGTGGTCATGGCCTGACCGACGATCTCCACGGCCTGGCCGGCCAGCCCGTGGCTGTCGACGAAACTCTCCGAGGCCAGGATCGCCGCCCCCGAGCCGTCGGAGGTCGGCGAACACTGCAGCTTGGTCAGCGGATCGGAGATCATCCGCGCCGCCAGGATGTCCTCGAGCGTGTAGGACTCCTGGAACTGGGCGAACGGGTTGTTCACGGAGTGCTTGTGGTTCTTGTAGCCGATCTTGGCGAAATGCTCTGCGGTGGAGCCGTATTGCTTCATGTGCTCGCGTCCCGCGGCGCCGAACATCCACGGCGCGACGGGCATCGCGAACTCATCGATCTCGGCCATCGCCTTGACGTGTTTGCCCATCGGCGATTCGCGGTCCTGCGCGCCACCGCCGAGCGAACCGGGCTGCATCTTCTCGAAACCCAGCGCGATCGCGCAGTCGACGATGCCGCCGCGGATGGCCTGTGCCGCCAGGAAAAGCGCCGTCGAGCCGGTGGAGCAGTTGTTGTTCACGTTGACAACCGGGATCCCGGTCATGCCGAGCTCGTAGAGCGCGCGCTGCCCGGACGTCGAGTCACCGGCGACGTAGCCGACGTAGCCCTGCTGCACCTCGCCGTAGGCGATACCGGCGTCCTTCAGGGCGTTGGTGCCCGATTCCCGCGCCATGTCCGGGTAGTCCCAGCCCTCCCGGCGACCCGGCTTCTCGAATTTCGTCATGCCGACGCCGACGACGTAAACCTTGTTGGACATCTCGCCCCGCCCCTTCCGTAGGCCGCCTGGACATCCCAGTGTGCAACGCGGTCCAACCAACCGCTCGGCCGGGACCCGTTACAGCGTCGCCGGGCGGACCACCACCACCGACTTGGTCCGCGAACCCTCGTCGCGCAGCAGCGCGATCACCCGGCCGTCGGGGTCACAGGCTGCATAGACGCCGTCGATCCCGGCCGGCGGCAGCGACCGGCCGTTGGCGCCGGCCTCGGCCTCGTCGGCGGACAGGTCGCGGCGCGCAAAGATCAGCAGGCAGGCCTCGTCCAGGCTGTAGCTCAGCCGCGGGCGCTCGGCCAGCTCGTCGAGCGAATGCGCCTGGTCCAGCCCGAAGCGCCCGACCCGGGTGCGCCGCAACGCCGTCAGGTGCCCGCCCACTCGGAGCGCGGCGCCCAGATCGCGGGCCAGCGCACGAATGTAAGTTCCCGACGAGCAGTCGACCTCGACGTCGACGTCGACGACGTCCAGACCCTGCGGTCCGGGGCGGAGGCCGCACACCTCGAACCGGTCGATGCGCACCGCCCGCGCCTCGAGCTCGACGGTCTGGCCCTCGCGAACCAGCCGGTACGCGCGCTTCCCGCCCACCTTGATCGCGCTGACCGTCGACGGCACCTGGTGGATGTGGCCTCGCAGCGCGCCCACGGCGGCCTCGATCGCCTCGTGGGTCAGGTGCCCCGCCGCGACGCTGTCCACCAGTTCGCCCTCGGCGTCGTCGGTGGACGTGCTCTGGCCCAGGCGGATGGTTGCCGTGTACGACTTGGTGGCCGCCGTCAGCAGGCCGAGGATTTTGGTGGCGCGCTCGACGCCGATCACCAGCACGCCGGTGGCCATCGGGTCCAGCGTGCCCGCGTGCCCCACCCGGCGGGTGGCAAAGATCCGCCGGCAGCGCCCGACCACGTCATGGCTGGTCATCGCGGGCGGCTTGTCGACGACGACGATTCCCGGACCACTCATAGGACGATCGCGGTGAGCACCAGCCCGCGCTCGACCGACCAACGGCCCGCCAGCTCCGTCAGCGGCGGACCCGACAGCGCCGACGGATCGATCAGGATCCGCGAGACGAAACCGCCCGTCGCCGACCCGGGGCCATCGGACTCGAAAACGATGTGGGCGTCCTCGAAGCCCAGCCATCTTTTGGTCAGCGGGAACCACGCCTTGTACGTTGCCTCCTTGGCGCAGAACAGGATTCGGTCCCAATGCAGATCTCCCGACAGGTTGGCGGGGATCTCGGCGCGTTCGGCCGGCAGGCTTATCGCGTTGAGCACGCCGTCGGGCAACACGTCGTGCGGTTCGGCGTCGATGCCCACCGAGCGCAGCGTGTCGGTGCGGCCCACCACCGCACCGCGGTACCCCGTGCAATGGGTGAGGCTGCCGACCACGCCGTCGGGCCAGCAGGGTTCGCCCTTCTCCCCCTTGAGGATCGGCACCGGCGGCAGGCCGAGGTCGCCCAGCGCGATCCGGGCGCAATGCCGGACGGTGACGAACTCGTTGCGCCGCTTGGGCACCGACCTGGCGATCAACGGCTCCTCTTCGGGTAGCGGGGCGAGATCGGGCGGATCGGTGTATACCTCCGAATAGGCCAGGCCATCCGAGGCCGGTACGACGGAGGACATCAACGTGTGCTCCCCCGTCATCGTGATTGCCGCTGCCGCAACCGTTCCCGGAACTGCGTGGCCTGCTGCCGCATCTCGGGAGTGATCTCGAAGTGGCCACCGAAGTCGTTGAGGTCGTCCGGCGCGTACTGGGGATCGGGCAGCACCTGACGCAGCCAGCTGGGCGGCTTGCGGCGCCGCCACTCCCGCGGATAGCCCACCGACACCTCCTCGAAGCGCACGTCGTCATACCACGTGGTCCGCGGGATGTGCAGGTGACCGTAGACCGAACAGACGGCGTTGTAGCGGGTGTGCCAGTCGGCGGTCCTGGTGGTTCCGCACCACAGCGAGAACTCCGGGTAGAACAGCGCGTCGCACGGATCGCGCACCAACGGAAAGTGATTGACCAGAACGGTCGGCGTCATCCAGTCCAGCTCTTCGAGACGGGCGCGGGTGATCTCCAGGCGCTCGCGACACCACGCCTCCCGCGTGGGGTAGGGCTCCGGGGAGAGCAGGAATTCGTCGGTGGCCACCACATTGCGCTCCCGGGCGATGGTCAGGCCCTCGGCTTTGCTCGCGGCGCCCTCGGGCAAGAAGCTGTAGTCGTAGAGCAGGAACATCGGCACGATCGTGGCCGGGCCACCGCGCTCGGTCCAGACCGGGAACGGATGCTCGGGCGTGACCACACCCATCTCGTCGCACATGTTGACCAGGTAGTCGTAGCGCGCCTTGCCGAAGATCTGCACGGGGTCGCGGGTGGTGGTCCACAGCTCGTGGTTTCCCGGCACCCAGATCACCTTGGCGAATCGCCGTCGCAGCAGGTCCAGGGCCCAGCGGATCTCGTCGGTGCGCTCGGCGACGTCCCCGGCGACGATCAGCCAGTCCTCCGGCGACGACGGATGCAGCGACTCGGTGACCGGCTTGTTGCCGAGGTGACCGGTGTGCAGGTCGGACACCGCCCACAGCGTCGGTTGCCCACTGTTGGTCGATTCGCGCCCCGATGTATGCCCAGCCACGAATAACCACCCTAACGACCCGAGCCCGGCAGGCCCGTTTCGTGCCCGGCATCCGGGTGTCGCCGGGGCCGATCAGCGGGCGAACTAGAACGAGTTCAGGTTTGCCTGTGACGTCGCTTGCGCGACTTGTACACTCCCCCGAAAGGACCGCTGCGGCGTCAGGGGGTGTCGTGTTCGCCAGTGTTCGTCTGATGGGGGCGCTCGGTGCGCTGCTCACAGCGGCCATCGGGGGCACGGTGGGCTTGCTGAGCGCGCCGCAAGACCGTTCGGTGCCGGGCGGCGCCGATGGATCCGTCGAGCTGCGCTCGACCGCCCAGCCGATGGAAACCACGATGAAGAGTCCCATCGTGGCGACCACCGACCCGCGCCCGTTCGACGCGTGCGAGGACATCCCGTTCGATGTCATCCAGCGGCTCGGGCTGGGATTCACACCGCCCGAACACGAGGACGGCCTGCGCTGCCACTTCGACGCCGGCAACTATCAGCTGGCCGTCGAGCCGATCATCTGGCGCACCTACGAGGCCTCGCTGCCGGCCGATGCCGTCGAGACGACGATCGCGGGCCACCGCGCCGCGCAGTACTGGGTGCTCAAGCCGACCTATCACAACAGCTACTGGTTCTACTCCTGCATGGTCGTGTTCAAGACCAGCTACGGGGTGTTGCAGCAGGCGCTGTACTACTCGACCGTCTACTCCGACCCCGAAGTCGATTGCATGCAGACCAACCTGCAGCGCGCTAACGACCTGGCGCCGTACTACAAGTTCTAGGGTGAGCACCACCTCGATCCGCCCCACACAGCCGGCCCTGCACACCCTGCGACACCTGGGCGGCAAGGCCCTCGGCCGGCTGCTGGGCCTGCCCCCGGCGACCACCGACTACAGCGTGGAGCGCGTCCGCGTGCCGATGCGCGACGGGGTTCAGCTGGTGGCCGACCACTACGCACCCGCCACGTCCGCGGCCGTCGGTACCGTGCTGGTCCGCGGCCCGTACGGACGCGGATTTCCGTTCACCCTGATATTCGGCGCGCTGTATGCGGCGCGCGGCTATCACGTGGTGCTGCAGAGCGTGCGCGGGACGTTCGGATCGGGCGGGGTTTTCGAGCCGATGGCCAACGAGGTCGCCGACGGCGCCGACACCGTCGCATGGCTGCGTGAGCGGCCGTGGTTCACCGGACGTTTCGCCACCCTCGGTATGTCGTACCTGGGATTCACCCAGTGGGCCCTGTTGCAGGATCCCCCGCCGGAACTGGCCACCGCCGTGATCGCCGTGGGCCCGCACGATTTCAACGAATCGGTCTGGGGCACAGGATCCTTCGCGGTCAACGACTTCTTGGGCTGGAGCGATATGGTGGCGCATCAGGAGGACCCGGTGCGCGCCCGGTCCGCGCTGCGCCAGTTGCAGACCCGACGCAAAGTGGCCCGGGCCGCGGCCGCGACGCCACTGGGCGACTCCGCACGGGCCCTGCTCGGCGCCGGCGCGCCGTGGTTCGAATCCTGGGTCGAGCACAGCGATCCCGACGACCCGTTCTGGAACGCGTTGCGGTGCAACGAGGCGCTGGACCGGGTGCAGGTGCCCGTGCTGCTGGTGGGCGGCTGGCAAGACATCTTCGTCAGGCAGACGCTGCAGCAGTACGCGCATCTGCGCGGCCGGGGCGTCGATGTCGCGCTCACCGTCGGCCCGTGGACGCACACCCAGCTGCTCACCACCGGGCTGGCCACCTGCGCCCGGGAGTCACTGGATTGGCTGGGCATCCAGCTGGGCGGCGCCCCCGCCGCGCGCCGGCCCAGCCCGGTCCGGGTCTGCGTCACCGGCGTGGACCGGGGACAGGCCTGGCGCAGCCTGCCCGAGTGGCCGCCCGCCACCACCGAGCGTGCCCTGTACCTGCGGCCCGGCGGCTACCTGGGTGAGACCGCACCGACCCAGAAAGCGCTGTCCCCGGCCACATTTCGCTACGACCCGGCCGATCCCACACCCACCACCGGCGGCCCGCTGCTGTCCGCCAACGGGGGGTACCGCGACGACAGCCGGCTCGCGGCGCGCACCGACGTGCTGGCCTTCACCAGCGCCACCCTCAGCCGGGACCTCTGCGCCTACGGAACCCCGGTCGTCGAGCTCGCGCATGGCGCCGACAATCCGCACGTCGACCTGTTCGTGCGGGTGAGCGAGGTCGACGTCAAGGGCCGGTCGCGCAACGTCAGCGAGGCCTACCGACGGTTGCACACCGCGGCAACACCGAAGTCGGAGAAGATCGTTCGCCTCGAACTCGACGGCATGGCCCACCGCTTCCGCGCCGGCTCACGCATCCGGGTGCTGATCGCCGGCAGCTGGTCGCCGCGCTACGCGCACAACCTCGGCGGCGGCGAACCGGCGCTGACCGCCCGGCACGCCGCGCCGGTCACCCACAGCGTGCGCTACGGACGCTCCCGGCTGCTGTTGCCCGTCGGCGCGGCCGAGTTGTCAGCCAACGGCGTCGCGGACGCGGACGGCGACCGCCGCTAGCGCGGCCTCGTCATGGACGGGACCGGGCACCGGTGCGGCCCACGGCGCGCGCACCGGAAGCTCCACCCAGCTTTTGCAGCCGGCGTATTCCGGGGTTCGGACGATGCGGACCGGCTCGGCCAGCGGGATCACCGACACCACCAGCACGGCCAGTTTGTGCTTGGGGCGAAAGTCGAGCCTCTCGGCGCGCACCGACTCGGCGGTCCAGATGTGCAGGTCCTCGATGGCGCGAAGGCCTTCTGGACGGTTAACCGGCACTGCCGCAACCACTTTCGCGGCGGCGCGGATCACCAGCTCGTCGTCGGTGCTGTCGCCGGCGGCGGCCTTCAGTACGTCTTGATGCTCGGCGCGCACCCGCTCGGCGTGGCTGTGCGCGACCGTCGGGAACAACAGGAACTCGCGGGCGGCCAGTTCGAATCGCTTCTCACCGATGCCGCCCTTGCGCAGCAGCACCCGCTGGCGCCCGTCCAGCAGCGCATGGACGGCGGCGCTCCACTCTTTGAGCGCGGGCGTCGTCGCGGTCACCGTCATGTCGCACCGGCCAGCCGGGCCAACACCTCGGGCCGACGCAACGGTGGAACCGTCTTGGGCGGTTGGCGCCGCGGAGCCAGCTGCCCGAGCAACCGCGTCGTCGTCTCGGTGACCTCGGCAACGGCCGCCTCGAACGCCTCGGCATTGACCGCGGACGGGTGGGTGATGCCGCTGACCTTGCGCACGTACTGGCGGGCCGCCGCCGCGATTTCCTCGGCCGTGGCCGCTGGCTGTAGACCGCGCAGTTCGGTGATGTTCCGGCACATGACCCCACGATAAGCGCTGCCCGGCGACGCCGCCCACCGCGCGAGCTGGGGGCGCCTCCCGCTTGCGGGGGAACACAGAAGCACCTCCTGACCGGCGCGCCATGGGGCCTTTGCGTCTGCTCGCGAGGCCAGCTCTACGGTTGCACTCATGACCGACGAGATCCTGCTGATCGACACCGAAGACCGCGTGCGCACCCTGACCCTCAACCGACCCCAATCGCGCAATGCGCTGTCCTCGGCGTTGCGGGACCGCTTTTTCAGCGCGCTGACCGACGCCGAAACCGACGACGACGTGGATGTCGTCATCGTCACCGGTGCCGACCCGGTG
>NZ_JAICZA010000144.1 GCF_025933915.1 Mycobacterium sp. | reverse complement strand
GCACAACAATGATGCGTAAGGCCCGCTATATCTGCGTGCTAGAAAATGCGTATTTCTGCAAGCTATTTATCCGCAAGTACTGACAACGGTGGACCCGAGCGCCTTAATGCCCGAGGTCAGCGCCAATGTACTGATGTACTGGCCGAGGCCGGCGTATTTACTGATGTCAATATATCCGTATTAGCGGATCGACTGATTCCGTGCGAATGGCAGGCAGTGGATTTCAACCAGACGTAATATCACCCGCCTTTTCCGGGCCCAGCAGCTACCTTTGACAATTTGCTCCTCCACCTGCACCCGGAGGCGCCTTTCCGCGACGCCACCGCACATCACGCCGTCAGCGCCCACGGGCCGCCCGCGGCCCGGCGGCGCGACTTAGGGTGGCGTCGGTGAGAGAATCAGTATTGACACATAGGCGACGAGCGCTGATTTACTGATTCGCACTCACGGAGGAAGACACCGAAGTGAACTTCAAGCCCAACCACAACGGACCCAGCGCCGGATCCTTTCGCGCCCCCGCCTCGGCCGCCGGCCCCTCCGGAGACGCCGCGCCGACCGAGCGCCTCAGCCTCGGGCAGCCACGCGGCCAGCGGATCGCCAGCCAGCCGTCGGCCAACCAGGCCGGACGCACCCAGCGGACCCGCCGGACCGTCGACCTCGCGGCGGCCACCCACCGGGCCCTCGACATCTGGCAGCGCGAAGCGGCCGACCGGCTAGGCGTCGCCCGGGTGACCGGGCAAGAGGTGCTCACCGCGCTGATCGACCAGCTCCTGGTCGACCCGAAGCTCACGGCCGACATCACCCGGGCCATCAAAGACCGCCGCTGAGGTCTGCTGGCGCAGCTAAATCTCCATCTCGCGCAGCTCGCGCTTGAGGATCTTGCCGGTCGGGTTGCGGGGCAGCTCGTCGAGGAAGACGACCTCACGCGGCACCTTGTAGCGCGCCAGGTGATCGCGCACGTAGTGCTTGACGGTGTCCTCGTCGAGGTCGGCGTCGCCCTTCTTGACCACGAAGGCACGCAGGCGGTGCCCCCACTCCTTGTCTTCGACACCGATCGCGGTGGCCTCGACGACCTCGGGGTGCCCGCTGATCAGATCCTCGACTTCGGCGGGGAAGACGTTCTCACCGCCGGAGACGATCATTTCGTCGTCGCGGCCGCTCACGTACAGCAGGCCGTGCTCGTCGAAATATCCGACGTCTCCCGAGGACAACAGGCCATCGATGATCTGCTTGTTACCGCCCCCGGTGTAGCCCGCGAACGGGAAGGTGTTGCCGACGAAGATCCGGCCGACCTCTCCCTGGGGCAATTCCTTGCCGTTGTCGTCGAAGATCTTGACCTTCACACCCTTGACGACCGGGCCCACCGTCGCCGCGTTGCGCTCCAGGTCCTTGGGGCCGGCGATGGTGGCGAAGGCGATCTCGGTCGAGCCGTACATGTTGTAGAGGACCGGCCCGATGTCCTTGAGCGCGCGGGCGGCCAGCTCGGCACCCAGTTGGGAGCCCGAGACGAACACGATCCGCAGGCTGGACAGGTCGGGCTTTTTGTCCATCTTCTCGATGGTGTCGATGAGGCGCGACAGCATCACCGGCACCACCACCATGGCGGTCGGCTTGTACTTCTCGACGTCCTCCAACACCAGCGGCGGCTTGAACTTGCGCCGCAGCACGAGCGTCGAGCCCAGGAACATGGCGATCGTCGCGTGCAGATACCCCAGGGCGTGGAACATCGGCGACGGCAGCGACGTCACCTCACCGGCCTTGAACGGGACGTGGGACAGGATGCCGCCGACCGGCGCCAACGTCGGCGGCGTACTGCGGTTCGCGCCCTTCGGAGTACCGGTCGTTCCGCTGGTCAGAATGATGACCGAGGCGTGCTTGCCCGCCTTGGGGGCCGGCTCCTTGCTGCTGCGCTCGATCAGCTCGGCCAGCGTCTCGTCGGTGCTGCCCGACGGCTCGTCGTCGGGGCCTTGATCGGGGTTGGTGCCCAGCGCGCGCAGCTTGCCCAGCGGCGGATCGGCCTTGCTGACCGCCTTGGTGTACTCGTCGTCGTAGATGATCACCTTGGCGCCCTCGCGCTCGGAGACCTCTTTGATCTGCGGCCCGGAGAACTCGCTGTTGAGCAGGATGATGCGGGCGCCCACCCGGGCCACACCGTAGTTGGCGACCAAAAACCAGCGGTGGTTGCGCGCCAGGATGGCGACGCCGTCCCCGGCCCTGACGCCCTTGGCGATCAGGCCGTTGGCCACCGCGTGCGCCGCCTCGTTGAGCTCGGCGTAGCTGAATTCGCCGTCCTCGTCGATGCACGCCGCGCGGTCGGGGTGGCGCCTGGCGTTGAGCGACGGCAGCATGCCGAACTCGCCCCACTTGTAGATGTCGGTGGCCATCGCCGCATAGTTCTGCGGCGGCTCCAGCCGGAAAGCGCCCGACTCGATGATCCGGCGCAGGTAGTGCAATTCGGCCGAGCCGCGTTCGACGTATTGCTGAACTTTCGCTACGGCTTTGGAGGCCTGACCGGGCAGGCCAAGGAGGTTAGGCATGGAACCCACCATATGTGACGTCCGTCTCAGCTCGGCCAGAAATTCCGGCGAATTAACATGAACCACATGACCCGTCCGGTTTCGCTGGAGGTGGCCGGGCGCCGTGTCACCATCACCCATCCGGACAAGGTCGTATTCCCCCGCACGAGCGGCCACAAAACCTCGGGCCCGTACACCAAGCTCGACCTGGTCCGCTATTACCTGGCTGTCGCCGACGGCGCCCTGCGCGGTGTGGCCGGGCGCCCGATGATCCTGAAGCGCTTCGTCAAGGGCATCTCGGAAGAGGCGGTGTTCCAGAAACGCGCGCCGGCAAAACGGCCGGACTGGGTCGACGTCGCCGAACTCCGTTACGCGCGAGGCACGTCCGCGGCCGAGGCCGTCATCCGCGACGCCGCGGGGCTGGCCTGGGCGATCAACCTGGGATGCGTCGACCTGAATCCGCACCCAGTGCTCGCCGACGACCTCGATCACCCCGACGAGCTGCGGGTCGACTTGGACCCGATGCCCGGGGTCACCTGGCCGCGCATCGTGGACGTCGCGCTGGTGGCCCGCGAGGTGCTCGAGGACTACGGACTGACCGCATGGCCGAAGACGTCCGGTTCGCGCGGCTTTCACGTCTACGCCCGCATCGCCCGGCGCTGGGAGTTTCGCCAGGTGCGGCTGGCCGCACAGACCGTCGCCCGGGAGGTCGAGCGGCGCGTGCCCGAGGCGGCGACCAGCCGCTGGTGGAAGGAAGAACGCGAGGGGGTGTTCGTCGACTTCAACCAGAACGCGAAGGACCGCACGGTCGCGTCGGCCTACTCGGTGCGGGCCACCCCCGACGCCCGGGTCTCGACACCGCTGCACTGGGACGAGGTCGCCGAGTGCCGGCCCGAGGTGTTCACCATCGATACCGTGCCCGGCCGGTTCGCCGAAGTGGGCGACCCCTGGGCGGGAATGGACGACACGGTCGGCGAGCTCGATCGGCTGCTGGTGCTGGCCGAGGAAATGGGGCCTCCCGAACGCGCGCCGAAGGGATCGGGCAGGCGGCCCGACGGGGCGTCAGGGCGGCGGCGCTCCACGATGCCGCTGATCGAGATCGCCCGCACCAAGACCAAGGACGAGGCGATGGCGGCGCTGGACACCTGGCGCGATCGTTACCCGGCGGTGGCCGCCCGGCTGCGGCCGCCCGACGTCCTGGTCGACGGCATGCGCGGGCCCAGCTCGATCTGGTATCGGATCCGGATCAACCTGCAGCACGTTCCGGAAGACCAGCGGCCACCGCAGGAAGAGCTGATCGCCGACTACAGCCCTTGGGAGAATTACGGCGGCAGGCAGCGGCCGTCTGATTAGATTCCGACCCGCGTGATCGCGTTGTGCTTGCGCAGGTAGCAGTACCAGGTGACGCCCAGCAGGGCGAGGAAGAACGCGAGGTAGAACCGCAGCGCCGGTTCGATGCTGCCGAATTCCGACTTTGACCAGGAGTAGGCCAGCGGCACGATGAACCCGCCGAACGCGCCCACCGCCGAGATGACGCCCAACGCGCCGGCGGCCTGGCGGCGCATCTGCACCATGGTGTCGGGATCGCCGCCGGCCAGCTCGCCTTTGATCTTGAAGATCCGCGAAATCATCCGGTAGGTCGAGCCATTGCCGATGCCGGTGGCGACGAACAAGAACATGAAACTGGCGAAGAACATCGGCAGGTTGACCGCCCGCACCGACCACAGCGCCGCCGCCGCGCCGATGGCGAGCAGCGCGAAGCTGAAGGCGGTGATGCGCGCCCCGCCGATCCGGTCGGCCAGCTTGCCGCCGAGGGGGCGGATCACCGATCCGATGCCGGCGCCGAGGAAGGCCCAGGTCAGCGCGATATCACCGCGGCCGAACACCGTTTTGAGCAGGGTCGGGAAGGCGGCCGAGTAGCCGATGAAGGATCCGAACGTGCCGATGTACAGCAGTGACATGACCCAGGTGTCGGGGTGGCGCAGCGACTGCCACACCGGCTTCACGTCGGCCTTCGCTTCGGTCAGGTTGTTCATGAACAGGAACGCGCAGACGGCGGCCACGACGGCCAGCGGCACGTAGAACAGCCCGGCGCGCGAGAGCGCCACCCCGCCGCCCGCGATGACTATCGGCGGAATGATCTTCTGCACGACGGCGACGCCGAGGTTGCCGCCGGCCGCGTTCAGGCCCAGCGCCCAGCCCTTGTCCTTCTCCGGGTAGAAGAAGGAGATGTTGGCCATCGACGAGGCGAAGTTGCCGCCGCCGAAGCCGGCGGTCGCGGCGATCACGACCAGGATCGCGAACGGGGTACCGGGATGGCTCACCGCCCACGCCAACAGCAAGCACGGGATCAGCAGCAGCGCCGCCGAGATGGTCGTCCAGTTGCGGCCGCCGAAAATCGGGACCGCAAACGTGTACGGCAACCTCAGGAAGGCGCCGACACCGCTGGGGAGGGCGACCAGGAACAGGGCCTGGCTGGCGGTCAGCGCCCACCCGGAGGCGCCGGGCTGGCTGGGCTGTCCATGACCGCCGGCCGCCGTCATCTGCACCACCACGATGCTCCACAACATCCAGACGCTGAACCCGACGTGCTCGGCAAAGATCGAGAAGATCAAGTTCCGGCGCGCGATCGCCTTGCCGGTGGTCTCCCAGAACTCGGGGTCTTCCGGCCGCCAGTCGTCGATCCAGTGCCGTCCCGCATGACGTTGGCGCGTCGGCGCGGGCTGCACTGCCGGGCTGATGGTCGTGGTCATTGATGGGGCTCCCTTGCGAATCAAGTGCGGAAAGTGAATGAGGCGCGGGCGTGATCACTTGACGCTAAAGACGCACTGTTACCGGTCCTGGTGTGCACAGTTACGTGGGCGATACGCAGAAATCGCAACGGCCCGTCCCGGTTTGTCAGAACTCTGCGACGCGCGCCCATCGCCGGGCCGCGCCGCGGTGCCGATGCGGGACCTCAGCAGCGCGGCGATACATCTGCGCGGGCGGAACGCGATACTCTCACGCGATGCGACAGGGATGGAATCGACGGGGATTCTTGCAGCTCGCAGCGGCTTCCGGTGTCGCCGCGAGCGCCGGGTTCACGGCGCTTTCGGCGGGCTGCTCGTCACGCCGATCGCCCCCGGGAGGCGGCGGCCCCGGATCGGTGACCATCACCCACCTGTTCGGTCAGACCGTCATCAAGGAACCCCCCAAGCGCGTCGTCAGCGCCGGTTACACCGAGCAGGACGACCTGCTCGCCGTCGGAGTGGTGCCGATCGCGGTGACCAACTGGTTCGGTGACCAGCCGTTCGGGGTCTGGCCGTGGGCCGCGCCCAAGCTCCGCGGGGCGCAGCCGGTGGTGTTGAGCCTGGACAACGGCATCCCGGTGGACCAGATCGCGGGTCTGAAACCCGACCTGATCGTGGCCGTCAATGCCGGCCTGGACGCCGACACCTATCAGAAGCTGTCCGCGATCGCCCCGACCGTCGCGCAATCCGGTGGGGACGCCTTCTTCGAGCCGTGGAAGGAGCAGGCCACCGCCGTCGGCCAGGCGGTGTTCCAGGCGGACCAGATGAAGTCGTTGATCGACGGTGTCGACCAGAAGTTCACCGACGTCGGCAAGAAGTATCCGCAGTGGACCGGCAAGAAGGCGCTGCTGATGCACGGCGCGCTGTGGCGGGGCACGGTCGTCGCCACCATGGCGGGCTGGCGCACGGACTTCCTGAACCAGATGGGGCTGGTCATCGCCGACGGCATCAAGCCGTTCGGCACCGATCAGCGGGCCGTCATCCCCCGCGATCACATCAAGTCGGTGCTCGATTCGGCCGACGTGGTGATCTGGACGACCCGTAACCCGGACGATCAGAAGGCGCTGCTGGCCGACCCCGAGGTGGCGGGGTCGCTCACCACCGCGCAGAACCGCCACATCTTCACCACCAAGGAACAGGCCGGCGCGATCGCCTTCGCGTCACCGCTGAGCTACCCGCTGATCGCCGACCAATTGCCCCCGCTGATCACCAAAATCCTGGGCTAGGCACCCCCGGGCGCGCACCGCCTGTTTGAGCGTTTGCTAAGGCAGCTCTGGCAGTGCTCGAAAATCCCACCGCCGCCCCTCGCACGAGCCCCGATCCCGGGGTTACCGTCGAGTAATGAGCGTGACGGACCTTAGCGGCGACCTGGCCCACGACCTGCCGACAGAGCTGGCGGGCAACACCGTCCTGGACTACGGCGATCGAGCGCTGATGGTGCAATGTGGCAGTACCGCAGAGGTTTTGGCGTGGGCGGACGCGCTGCGCTGTCAGCCGATACCGGGAGTGGTCGACCTCGTGCCGGCGGCCCGCACGGTGCTGGTTAAGCTGGACGACCCCCGCCGCCAAGGGGTCGTCCGCCGGCGGCTGCGCACGATGCGCGTCACCACCCCGCAGGCGGCCCGGTCGGAGCGCCGCGCCGACGTGGTGATCGACATCGTCTACGACGGCCCCGACCTCGCCGAGGTCGCCGGCCACACCGGGCTGACCATCCCGCAGGTGATCGATGCCCACACCGCCACCCCGTGGCAGGTCGGATTCAGCGGATTCGCGCCCGGCTTCGCGTATCTGGTCGACGGCGACCCGCGCCTGCGGGTGCCGCGCCGCGCCGAGCCGCGGACCTCCGTGCCCGCCGGTTCCGTTGCCCTCGCCGGTGAATTCAGCGCGATCTATCCGCGCCGCTCCCCCGGCGGTTGGCAACTCATCGGCCGCACCGACGCGGTCCTGTGGGATCTGCAGCGACCCGACCCGGCGCTGCTGATGCAGGGCATGTGGGTTCAGTTCCGGGCGGTCTAGCCAGGTAGCCGAGTGGCGATCGCGAGCGCGGCGCAGCCGGGCGAAGCAAGTCGCCACCATAGAAGAGGAGACAACCGTGGCAATCCTGGAGATCCTCCGCACCGGGCCGCTCGCCGTCGTCCAAGACCTCGGCCGGCCGGGACTGGCCCACCTCGGCGTGAGCCGGTCCGGAGCCGCCGACCGGCAGGCGCACCAGCTGGCCAACCGGCTGGTGGCCAACCCCGACGACCGCGCCACCGTGGAGGTGACGTTCGGCGGTTTCACCGCCAGGGTCCGGGGCAGCGACATCGACATCGCGGTGACGGGTGCCGACACCGATCCGACCGTCAACGGAATCAAGTTCGGCACCAACAGCATTCAGCATGTGCGCGACGGCCAAATGATCTCCTTGGGCACCCCGCGCGCGGGGCTGCGGAGCTACCTCGCGGTCCGCGGCGGCATCTGTGTGGAGCCGGTGCTGGGCTCGCGCAGCTACGACGTGATGTCGGCCATCGGGCCGTCGCCACTGCAGACCGGAGATCGGCTCCCGATCGGCGCGCACACCGAGGACTACCCCGAACTGGACCAGGCGCCGGTGGCGGCCATCACCGGCACCGTCGTCGAGCTGTCCGTGGTGCCCGGTCCGCGCGACGATTGGTTCGTCGACCCCGACGCACTGGTGCGCACCGATTGGGTGGTGTCCGATCGCAGCGACCGGGTGGGGATGCGATTGACCGGCCGCCCCCTGCAGTCCCGCCATCCGGACCGGCAGCTGCCCAGCGAGGGCGCCACTCGCGGCGCAATCCAGGTGCCGCCCAACGGTTTACCGGTGATCCTCGGTCCGGACCACCCCGTCACCGGCGGCTATCCGGTGGTGGGCGTGGTGGTCGACGAGGACGTCGACAAGGTCGCCCAGGTGCGGCCCGGCCAGTCGGTGCGGCTGCACTGGGCGCGGCCCAGGACTTCGGTTGGGACCCCGACCGGTGCCGTCGCGAGTTGGCCGTTCGCCTAACGCAATTGCGCCGGCGCCTCCGCGCGATCGACTGTAGGGCAGATCACATCAACCCGCACGATAGTGTGAGATCACTTGGTGACGGCCGACATTCGCGCGGTCGACGGCCCTTCAGGGACTTACCAGATAACTGGTAATCAACTAACAGTTCATATCGGCCGGTTCCGGTTGACCCGCTCGCGTCCTAGATGTGAGCATCGGAAGCCACGGCGGGGCATGCCCCTTCATGCGGGACGCCCGGGTGTCGCCGGCTAGACCCCGAATCGCTTTCTGAGGAGAGGATCGGCATGCACGCGCGCGTTAGGTCTATATGTCAACGGGCCCAAGCGATTCCACCGCGCCGCAACCACCATATCGCGGACTGGAATCCGGAAGACACGGCGGCCTGGGAGTCCGGCAACAATAAGGTCGCCCGGCGCAATCTGCTCGGCACCATCGCCGGTGACCACGTGGCCTTCTCGATCTGGACGCTGTGGCCCGTCATGGCGCTGTTCATGCCCGCGTCCGTCTACGGCTTCTCCGCCGGCGACAAGCTGTTGCTGGGCGCGGTGGCCACCCTGGTCGGTGGTTGCGCCCGGATCCCCTACACCCTGGGTATCGCCGCCTTCGGCGGTCGCAATTGGACGACGTTCTCGGCCTTCGTGTTGCTGATCCCGACGGCGGGCACGCTCGCGTTGCTGACCAATCCCGGTCTGCCACTGTGGTTTTTCGTGCTGTGCGCCGCGCTGACCGGGCTGGGCGGCGGCAACTACGCGGCCTCCCTGGCCAACGTCAACGCCTTCTATCCGCAGCGGCTCAAGGGCGCCGCACTGGCGATGAACGCCGGCGTCGCCAACCTCGGGGTCGCGGTGATCCAGCTGGTCGGCCTGCTGGTGCTGGCCACCGCCGGCCACGAGGCTCCGTATTGGGTGTGCGCAATCTACCTGGTGTTGCTGGTCGGCGTGGGCATCACGGCCGCGTTGTCCATGGACAACATCCACCACGGCACCCAGCTGGGCACCCTGCGTTCGATCCTGTTCGAGCGCGACACCCACGTGATCTCGCTGCTCTACATCGCCACCTTCGGCTCCTGGATCGGCTTCTCCTTCGCCTTCGGGCAGGTCATGCAGGTCCACTTCCTGGAAGACGGGGAGAGCGCCAAGCACGCGGCACTGCACGCCGCGCAGGTGGCCTTCGTCGGCCCCCTGCTGGGCTCCCTGGCGCGCATCTACGGTGGCCGGCTGGCCGACCGCGTCGGTGGCAGCCGTGTCACGCTGGGCGTCCTCGCCGGGATGACCCTGGGGGCCGCGCTGTTGGTCACGATCAGCATTCTCGATGACCATCACGCCGCGGCACGCCCCGTCAGCATGATCGGCTGCATCGTCGGCTTCATGGTGCTGTTCATCCTGTCCGGCATGGGAAACGGGTCGGTGTTCAAGTTGATCCCGTCGGTCTATGAGGCACGCAGTCGCGGGCTGGACATGAGCGAGGACGGCCGCCGTCATTGGGCGCGCGCGAAGTCGGGATCGCTGATCGGCATCTGCTCCGCCGTCGGCGCGTTCGGCGGCGTGGGAATCAACCTGGCGCTGCGGCAGTCCTACCTGAGCACCGGCACCGAGACGGCGGCGTACTGGGTGTTTCTGGCTTCCTACGTCGGTGCGGCGATCATGACGTGGAGGGTCTACGTTCGGCGCCCAGCCACAGCCCCGGGCCTGCCCGGCGCACGGCCGGAAGCCGAGGCCGCGCATGTGTGAGCGGACTCGCAACACGGGCAATGCCACAGCAATTGCTCGGTAACGCAACCGAAACGTCGCAGGCATACACAGTTCATATGGCCCCCCAACTGGCCCCACCAGACTCCGCGCCGCTGACCGGCTACCGGATCGCCGTGACGTCGGCGAACCGGGCCGAAGAGCTGTGCGCGTTGCTGCGCCGCAACGGCGCGGAGGTCTCCAGTGCCGCGGCCATCGACATCATCGCGCTGCCCGAAGACGACGAACTGCACGACCATACCGAAGCGGTGATCGCTCGGCCTCCCGATATCTTGGTGGCGCACACCGGCATCGGCTTCCGCGGCTGGGTCGCCGCGGCCGACGGTTGGGGCCTGGCCACCCAACTGCTGGCGTCGCTCTCGAACGCGCGGATCGTGGCCCGCGGACCGAAGGCGACCGGCGCGTTGCGCGCCGCCGGCTTGCACGAGGAGTGGTCCCCCAAATCCGAATCGTCGCGCGAAGTCCTGCGATACCTGCTCGAATCGAATGTCGCCGGCAAACGGATCGCCGTCCAGCTGCACGGTGCGGCCGACGGTTGGGACCCATTCCCGGAGTTCCTCGGCGCATTGCGGTCCGCGGGAGCGCAGGTGCTGCCCATCCACGTATACCGCTGGAAGCCAACGCCGGCCGGCGGCGACTTCGACCAGCTCGTCACCTCCCTCGCCCGGCGGCTGTTCGACGCGGTGACCTTCACCTCGGCACCCGCTGGTGCGGCGCTGCTGGAGCGCGGCCGCGAATTGGGCGTTGAAGACCAACTGTTGCAAGCACTTCGCAGCGACGTACACGCGATGTGCGTGGGCCCGGTTACCGCGCAACCATTGATCCGTGCCGGGGTCCCCACGTCATCACCCGAGCGAATGCGGCTGGGCGCGTTGGCCCGTCACATTGCCCAAGAACTCCCGTCGCTTCGGTCCTGCACCATCCGCGCGGCCGGTCACGAGATGGAGATTCGCGGGACCTGTGTCCTGGTCGACGGTTCGGCGAGGTCCCTGTCGGGATCGGGCATGGCGACGCTGCGGGCGCTGGCTGAGCGACCCGGCGACGTCGTCGCGCGCAACGACTTATTGCGGGTCCTCCCCGGCACCAGCAACGACCCACACGCCGTCGACACGGCCGTGCTGCGGCTGCGAACGGCACTGGGCGACAAGAACATCATCGCCACGGTGGTCAAGCGTGGCTACCGGCTCGCGATCGACCATCCGGATGAATCCCCATGGCGCTGATCCTGGTCGCGCACGGCACCCGCAGACCCGGCGGCGTGACGATGATCGAAGGCCTTGCGGCACAGGTCAGTACGCTCGTCGGTCACACGGTCGACGTCGCGTACGTGGACGTGGTGGGCCCCACCCCCAGTGAAGTCCTGGCGGGGTCCGCCGGCCGCCCCACCATCGTGGTGCCGGCGTTCCTGTCGCGCGGATATCACGTCCGGGCCGACCTGCCCGCCCACGTCGCGATCAGTGGACACCCGAACGTGACCATAACCCCGGCGTTGGGCCCGAGCGGTCAGATCGCGCGGATCGTCGGCGATCAGCTGCTGAAATGCGGCTGGCACCCGCGAGATTCGGTGATTCTGGCGGCGGCGGGAACCTCGGATGACAAGGCGCGGGCCGACCTGCACACCACGGCGACGTTGTTGTCGGCGCTCACCGGATCACGGGTGAGCCTGGCGTTCGCGGCCACCGGAGATCCGCAACTGCACGAGGCCGTCG
>NZ_JAICZA010000291.1 GCF_025933915.1 Mycobacterium sp. | reverse complement strand
GGCGGAAGACGCCAGGAGTTGCGAGGGCCTGATGACACCGAACCACTCCGGAGGGACGGCGACTTTTGTTGATCCCCTGGCCATTTCGAGCGACTGATCCGCGCTTGCGGTGCGGGGGTCGGTGTCGAGGCGAAGCGCCGCCGCCAGTGGAACCGTGTGGGCGAGTTCCGCGAGCACCCGGTGGCCTTCCAGCGCGAGGTAGCGGCGCGCGACCACCGGGCGTGCTCGCAGTCGCTTCACCAGCCGCCGATCCAGGCTTCCCGCACCGAGCAGCGCGCTCTGCACCAACACCTGCCGGCGATACTGCGCGGCGGAGCCGCCCGCCGGGACGAAGATGACCTCGCCGTTGGTGTGGGCGTCCTGGCCGGCCGCCGCTTCGGCGACGTCGACGGACCGCCCGACTATGAACGTGGCGAGGAGCCGATACCGTTGCGGGCGAACGGAATCCGAAACCATCACCTTGTGGGCAGCAGGGAATCGACGAGCTCGCCGAGCGCGGCGATGATTTCCCGATCGTCGGACAGTATCCGGACGATCGCCGCCTGGACGGCGCTGCGCAGATTGAGCCCCTCGGCGACCAGGCTGCCGGCCAGGATCAGCATGCGGGTGGACGCCACTTCGCGTAGCGGCGAACCATCGAGGTTTCGGATCGCGTTGCCGACCGTGACCAGAGCGCGCGCCGTCGCAGCGTCGATCCCCGCTTCGTGGGCAACGATTTCCGTCTCGGCCTCAAGGGACGGGAAGTCGAGCTCGATCGCCACGAATCGCTGCCGGGTCGACTCCTTGATGTTCTTCAGCACGCTTTGGTAGCCGGGATTGTAGGAGATGACCAGTTGAAACCCCGGTGCCGCGGGCACCGTTGTTCCCAGGCGGTCAACCAGCAGCTCGCGGCGATGATCGGCGAGTGGATGAATGACCACCGTGGTGTCCTGGCGCGCCTCGACGATTTCGTCCAGGTAGCAGATCGCGCCTTCGCGGACGGCCCGAGTCAACGGGCCATCCACCCAGCTGGTTTCTCCCCCTTTGAGAAGGAAGCGTCCGACCAGGTCGGCCGACGTCATGTCTTCGTGGGCCGCGACGGTGATCAGATTGCGACCCAGCGCGTGGGCCATCGCCTCCACGAACCGCGTCTTGCCGCATCCCGTCGGCCCCTTCAACAGCACCGGCAGGCCGCGGCGGGCCGCCGCGCGAAAGACCTCCACCTCATCGCCGGCCGGCCGGTAGAACGGTGCCTCCGAAGGGGGGCGGACGGCGGCGGGCTGGGAGTTCGTCAGCACCTAGCGTCCCTCGAAGGGGACGACTTGCGGCAGCTGGCCGCCGGGCGGAAGGACGAGGTGGCCGTGCACATCGACATACCCGGAGCGCTTGGTCGGTATCGGCAGAGCGGGATTCGGGCATAAGGTGTCCGTTCCGTCTCCGCAGATGCCGCCGTTGAAGTACGAACGCTTCTGGTGGTCCTGGGGCCACGGGTCAGCGTGCATTCCGATCCATTGCGCGGGCACGTTGTAGAAAATGAAGAAGCACGCGCTGACCCCGGCGAAGATCGCCAGAAACCGGGTGAACTGCTGTCTCGCGAACCCGCCTCGAACGTGGTCCAATCCGCGCTCGACGACGGTGCGGCCACGATCGTCGGTGAAGAAACGCAGACAGCACAGCGCCGCCTGCACACCACCCCACATCAGGCCTTCGTAGACCGGCCATTGGTAGTAGGTGTCGGCGTTGATCGACACGGACCTGATGGCACCGGGGTACGTGTAGAAGCCGATCGGTAGCAGGACCAGACCCTCCATGACGAAGTCGAACACAAATGCAAGCGCGTAGGTGACGAGGACCAACCGAAGATTGCTGATGTTCGGCCAGCGCGTCTTGATCTTGCGCATGATCCAGCACCCGACGATCGTGATCAGCAGGACGCCATATGCGTAACCCGGCGCGTTGGTCAAGAGGGGCTCGGCCACCTGACGGCCCGGTTCCTCCGGGGAGACCCAACCGGGAATGTTCGACGACCAGGAGCCCCGGTTGAACAGCCAGGTGTTGTAGGTACACCAGGTGTTGAAGTAGTTCAGCAATGGATCCTGGAAGAACATCAGGCCCATCGACACCACGAGCATGCCGTCCAGCGTGATTCGACGCTCGCGCCGCCACGGCCTGATGAAGAACCACCACAGGACGACCGGCAGGGCGACCCATAGAACCACCGCATTCGCCATGAGCGGCACCTTCATGTACATCGGTGGCTCGCTCGGCCCCGTGGGCACCCGCTCGAAATAGGGGCCGGTGATCCAGCGGATCCACACGTACAGCTCAAGGGCCAGCAGCGCGCCGCCGGCGGCGGCCCACAACTTGATCGGTGTCACCGGGGACTGACCCTGCGCGCCCAGTTCGGCGGCGCCGGGCAGTGACTCGGTGACAGACGAGGCTCGGTTTCTGTTAGCGAGATCGCTCATGACGCTGGTGTCCTCCCGGTCGGCCGTCCACGCTCCGAGCAATATACTCGCGAGTATCTGAGAAACGGAATAGCTTCTCGCTAGCTCTGGCAGAATCTGGCGCATGGTTGAGCGTTGGACGCGAGAGCGCCGCCTGGAGCACACTCGCTCACTCCTGATCGATGCCGCCGAGGAGGTCTTCGGCGAAAAGGGTTTCGTCGCGGCGACGCTCGACGATATTGCC
>NZ_JAICZA010000057.1 GCF_025933915.1 Mycobacterium sp. | reverse complement strand
CACCACCGGAATCACCCGGTCGGTCCACGATTGGTATCTGCCCCACCGCGGGTTGTGCGCAACGAGCCGCGGCCACAGTTCTGCGCGTTCCGTCTCGTCAGCGACGCGGGCATGCATGTCGCGGGTCTGCGCTCGGATCTGAACGCGCACATCGCGGTTAGCACGAAGGTTCAGAAACCACATGGGGTGTGTCGGCAGACCGCCCTGTGACGCCACCAGAACCAGTCGGGCGCCGTCGGCCATGAAAATCAGTGGGGTGGTTCGGGATAACCCGCTCTTGCGGCCGGTCGTGGTCAACAGACACAGTGGGAGCCCCAACTCGTGGCCGGCAACGCGGCCATCGGTGGCGCGATAAATCGCCACGTTCGCCTTGGAAACCCGTTTCAGGAGACGCGGAGCCAGAGCGGAAATCAGGAAGGGGGGCCGCTTGGGGGCGACCCCCCGAGTGCCAGTGGGCCAACGCCAGATCATTTCTCTTCCTTGTTCGAGCCGCGTGCCGGCAGTTGCCGTAGCACGTAGTGCAGAATTGCGCTGCGGTAGTTGGGCAGCCGGATGGCGGGGGCCTCGTACTCGCGTACCCCACGTGCCACCTCGGCAGGTCTTCTTTTAGATGAGTGTAGCCCGTTAAAATAGATGTAGTGCAGCTGCGCACATCGGGATGTCAACGCCGCGGGTCAGCCATGAGGCAAAGCACGCGGCGCGCCATTCGGAAAGTAGGAAACGGCCATGAAGAACATCGAAACCCCCGACATCGAAGCACTCGGTGATCACGATTACCTCGTGCGCATTGCCCAGGACGAGGAACGTGTGACCATCCGGATACGGGCTACGCCAGACGTCGTCGCCCGCATCGCCGGACCCGATGCCGACGAAACGCGCGTCATCGCCGCCACCATGGCGTATCTGACTGCGCGTCAGCGCCCCGACGACCTACCCAAGCAACTGGACCTCGACGACATCATCGCCGCCTACGACGACTACCTCGACGATGTCCGCACCGAAATCGGCAACCGGGGATGAATCCGGTTGTCGCGCGCGCGCATTGCTAGCCGGCGGGGCGCAGGATCTGCAGAGCGCTTGGCACCACCGAGATCTCGGCCGGCAGCGCGCACGCGAAGTCGCCGTCGGCGTAGACGTTGATGCCGGGGCACTCGACGTGGACTGATCTGGCGCGCGTCGTGCTCACCTCGTCGAGGTTGACGTGGGTGCCCTTCATCACGGTGGGGAAGAGGCGGACCAGCTTGGTGCGCGACGCCTCGTGCACCATGGTGATGTCGAGCAGGCCGTCGGTGTAATCGGCTGCGGGACATATCCGCATCCCGCCGCCGTAGCTGCGGGTGTTGCCGAAGGCGGCCAGCGTGATGTCGACGTCGATCTCCCTGGTGCCGTCGAACACCATGCGAAAGGGTAAGAGCCGCAACTGGGACAGCTCGGCGAGCATCGCGACGTAATAGCGCAGCCTGCCGTGCGGCCAGCGCATCCGGTTGGCGCGATCGGTGACCAGCGAGTCGAAGCCGGTGGCCGCCACCGTGCCGAACCATTTGCTCGACCCGCCGCCGTCCGTGATCCGGCCCAGGTCAATGGTTTCGGTCAAGCCGTCGACGATGATGTCCGCGGCCGCCTCGGGATCCTGGGTGGGGATGCCGAATTCACGGGCGTGGTCGTTACCGGTTCCCGCGGGGACGATCCCGGCGGGAACGTCGGTGCCCGCCAACACTTGTAGCGCGTTGGAGAAGACGCCGTCGCCCCCGGTCACCATGACCGCGTCGGCGCCCTTGTCCAGCGCCGCCCCGACCAGGTGCCGCGCGTCTTCGGCGTCGTCGCCGATGATTTCGACGACCTCCACACCCCGCTTGTGCAGCCGGGCGATCGCGAGCTGGGCGGCGCGGACGGCGGCGCCGTGTCCCGAGACCGGGTTGGTCAGGGCGATCACCTTGCCGATTTCACGGCGGCGCAGCGGTGTCACGGAATCAGCTTGCCGGGATTGAGGATTCCGGCCGGATCCAGGGTCGCCTTGACAGCACGTAACACCTGCACTCCCAACTCGCCGATCTCGTCGCGCATCCACGGCCGGTGGTCGGCGCCGACCGCATGGTGGTGGGTGATGGTCCCCCCGGTGGCCATGATCGCATCCGACGCGGCCTTCTTGGCGGTCTTCCACTGCTCGATCGGATTGCCCCGTTGCCCCGCGACGACGGTGAAGTACAACGAAGCGCCGGTGGGGTAGACGTGCGAAATGTGACACATCACCAGCGCCGGAGTACCGGTCTGGGCCAACGAGTCGGTGAGTGCTTGCGTGACCGCGGCTTTCAGAGCGGAAACGTTGGACCAGTCGGTGGCGGTTTCGAGCGTCTCGCACAGCGCACCCGCCGCGAGCAGCGAGTCGCGCAGATACGGCGCGCCGAACCGGCCGCGCTCCCATGCCCGCGCGGGTCCTTCGCCCAGCGAGGTGCCGCCCTTGGCCGTGAGCAGCGCGCTGGTTTCGGCGTGCCGGCTCTCGACGTGCTCCCTGGTGCCCTCGAACATGGTGATGCCCAAACATCCTCCGGTGATCTGAGATTCGCCGATCGCCTCGGTGGTGGCCAGGTTGACTCCCGTCTCCGCCTCGTCGGAGAGCCGAACGACGGTGGGGCCGGTGGCATTTTGGGTGATGGCCCGCAGGGCCGCGGCGCCGGTCGCGAAATCGGGGAACGACCAGGCCTCGTAGCGCACGGCTTCCGGGGCGCGATGGACCCGCAACCGAACCCGGGTGATGACGCCCAAGGTGCCCTCCGAGCCGATCAGCAGCTGACGCAGGTCGGGGCCCGCGGCGGATTCCGGCGCGCGACCCAGATCCAGGGTGCCCACCGGGGTGATCACGCGCAGTCCCCGCACCATGTCGTTGAACCGGCCATAGCCCGCCGAGTCCTGCCCGGAGGAGCGGGTCGCGGCAAAGCCGCCGATGGTGGCGTACTCGAAGCTCTGCGGAAAATGACCCAGCGAAAATCCTTGTGCGCCAAGGAGTCTCTCGGCATCGGGTCCGGTGACTCCGGCCTCGAAGACGGCCTGGCCGGACACCTCGTCGAGCGAGAGCAGCCGATCGAAACGACGTAGATCGAGCGAGACGACGGCGCCGAACTCGGCGCGGTCGGGATCGAGCCCGCCGACCACGCTGGTGCCCCCGCCGAAAGGCACGACGGCGATGCGATGCTCGGAGCAGTAGCGCAGGATCGCGGCAACGGCATCCTCACCGCCGGGGCCGCCGGGCAGTAACACGGCGTCGGGCGCATCCTGCGGGCCGCGTTCCTTGCGGTTGAGCAGGTCGATGGTGGACTTGCCGCCTGCGTGCAGCAACCGATCGGAGTCCGCGGTTCGGCAGTACTCGGCGCCGACGATGGCGGCCAGCGCCTCCCGGTCCGTCGGCGACAAGGCCGACGGGCGCAGGCGCACCTGGTCGGACTGCACGTCGGCCGCGGGGGGCCCCTCGACCCCCACGGCTTGCTGCAGCAACGACCGGATCCCTTCCGAGAGCGGCTTGGCCGCGGCGGGATCTCCCCACGCGTTCCATTTCATGGGTGGCAAGAGCCCGTCGGGATGCGTCATGCGTTACAGTATTACATATGTTGTCAATCCGTAACACGGAACTGGATACGGGTGACCGCATCCTCGCGGCGGCCGCGAGCTGTGTGGTCGACTTCGGCGTGGACCGGGTGACCCTCGCCGAGATAGCCCGGCGTGCGGGTGTCAGCAGACCGACGGTGTACCGGCGCTGGTCGGACACGCCGTCGGTCGTCGCGGCGTTGCTGACCCGGCACGTCACCGACGTGATGCGCGACGCGCCGTTACTCGGGGACGACCGGGAATCGCTTGTGCGACAGATTGTTACGGTGGCCGACCTGCTGCGCCAAGACCAGCTGGTGATGTCCGTTTTGCACTCGGAACTCGCGGCCACCTACATCACCGAACGGCTCGGGACCAGCCAGCGCATGCTGATCGAGGCCCTCGCCGCACGCCTGCGGGTCGCCCAGCATCACGGCAGCGTCCGGTCCGGCGACCCGGTCCAGATGGCCACCATGGTGTTGTTGATCGCGCAGTCGACCATCCAGTCGGCGCGGATCGTCGAACCGATGCTTGATGCCGACGCCCTGGCCGCCGAACTCGCCTACTCGCTGAACGGATATCTGTCGTGATCCCTGACCCGACCGCCCTGAACGCCGCGCGCCGCACCGCCGACCTGACCGCGCTCGCCGACGGTGAGCCGTTGGACGTGGTGGTGATCGGCGGCGGCATCACCGGTGCCGGGATCGCGTTGGACGCCGCGGCGCGGGGGCTGCGGGTGGCGCTGGTGGAAAAACATGATTTGGCGTTCGGCACCAGCCGCTGGAGTTCCAAACTCGTCCACGGCGGCCTGCGCTACCTGGCGACCGGCAACGTGGGCATCGCCCGTCGCAGCGCCGTCGAGCGCGGAATCCTGATGACCCGCAACGCCCCTCACCTCGTGCGTGCGATGCCGCAACTCGTGCCTTTGCTGCCGTCGATGAGTCCGGGCAAGCGAGCGTTGGTGCGCGCGGGGTTCCTCGCCGGTGACGCGTTGCGGTTCCTCGCCGGCACACCGGCATCGACGCTGCCCCGGTCGCGCCGGATTTCGGCGCGGCGCGTCGTCGAGATGGCGCCGACCGTCCGGCGTGACGGCCTGGACGGGGGTTTTCTCGCCTATGACGGGCAATTGATCGACGACGCCCGACTGGTCACCGCCGTCGCCCGCACCGCCGCGCAGCACGGCGCACGGATCCTGGCCCGGGTGTCGGCCTCGGAGGCCACCGGCACCTCGGTGCGGTTGACCGATATGCGCGGAGGGGACTCGTTCGTCGTTTCGGCGGGCGCGGTCATCAATGCGGCCGGGGTGTGGGCCGGCGAGATCGACGGCTCGCTGCGGTTGCGGCCCAGCCGCGGCACCCACCTCGTCTTCGACGCGCACACGTTCGGTAATCCGACTGCGGCGCTGACCATTCCGATCCCCGGCGAACTCAACCGCTTCGTCTTCGCGATGCCCGAACAACTGGGCCGCATATACCTGGGGTTGACCGACGAAGCCGCCCCCGGTCCGATTCCGGATGTGCCCGAGCCGTCGGTCGACGAGATCACGTTCCTGCTCGACACGGTGAACACCGCGTTGGGGACCGGGCTCACCGCCACCGATGTGATCGGCGCCTACGCCGGGCTGCGCCCGCTGATCGACACCGGCGAAGGCCGCACCGCCGACGTCTCGCGCGAACACGCCGTCGTGGAATCGGCGTCCGGGGTGATCAGCGTGATCGGCGGCAAGCTGACCGAATACCGTTACATGGCACAAGATGTGCTGGATCGCGCCATCCGGGCGCGCCGGCTGCGCGCCGCGAAGTGTCAGACCCGAAACCTGCCGCTGATCGGGGCGCCGGCCAACCCCGGGATCACCGCGACGCCGGACGTCGAAGTCCCCGAGTCGCTGGTGTCGCGCTACGGGGCCGAAGCGCCCAAGGTCGTCGCTGCCGCCGAGTGCGAGCGGCCGACCGAGCCGGCCGTCGAGGGAATCGACGTCACCCGAGCGGAGTTCGAATACGCGATCACCCATGAGGGCGCGCTGGACGCCTCCGACATCCTCGACCGGCGGACCCGCATCGGGCTGGTGCCGCGCGATCGGGAAAGGGCCGTCGCGGCGGCCGAGGAGTTTGTGGCGCGGTTCGGCTGAAGTGGGTCGCGCCATTGCGGCGACGGCTACCATGGAGCGGAACTAGTCCGTATCGGTAAGGAACCTCCATGAAGCTCGAAAGCGGCCAGGTGGCGCGCACGTCGGGCCGGGCACGAAGGCCGGGACGCCTCGATCGATCGTTGGACCTGGCGATCCTCGACGCGGCGCTGGCAGGTGTGGCCGAAGTAGGCTATGACCGGTTGAGCATGGACGACGTCGCGTCGCGCGCGGGCGTCGGCAAGGCGGCGATATATCGTCGCTGGCCATCGAAGGCCGTGGTGGTTGCCGACGCCATCGCCCACTGGAGACGGCGACTGGGACCCGTCGAGCCGCCGAACACCGGCAGCCTGCGCGGTGACATCGACGCCTTGGTTGCGGCCGCGCCCGAGCTGAATGACGTCGATTCACACATGATTCGGGTCGTCGTCGGGGTGGCGACCGCAGCGATGCACGATCCCGTCCTGGCGGCCACCCTGGACGACCTGGTGCTGTCCGCTCCGCGGCAGGTGGTCCGTACGGTGCTCGACCAGGCGGTGGCTCGCGGGGAGATTCCGTCCGGCCGCGACCTGAGCCTGATCCCCGACGCCCTGTTGGGCCTCAACGTGCTGCGGGTGATTACGGGACGGCCCCTCGACCGGGTCTATGTCCGGCGCGTGCTCGAGGACGTGATCCTGCCGCTTGCCGGCGGACCGGTGTCGTAGTCGTTGCGCATTCCGCCGCAGCGTGCCAGATTGGGGAATTAGACGGAACTAGATAGTTCCGTCCAGTGGGGAGAGGGCGATGAACGTCAAGCATGTCCCGGTGCTGATCGTCGGCGCCGGTGCGGCCGGCCTGGCAACCTCCGCGCTGCTCGCCAAACACGGGGTCAGCTCGCTGCTGGTCGAAAGGCGACGCGAGGTGTTCATCTACCCGAAGGCGCGCAACCTGAGCTTTCGCAGCCTGGAGATCCTGCGCGGTCTCGGCCTGAGCGACGAGGTGCACGCGGTCGCCGATGGCGTTTCCAGCGTGGTCGTCAAGCCGACGCTCAACAGCGCGGAGGAGGCACCCGCGATGGACGTCGACGCCATATTCGCGCCCTTCGGCGGACTGAGCCCGGAACCACCCGCGCAGTATTGCCCGCAGAGCAAGCTGGAACCGATGCTGCTGGCCGAAACGCGTCGGCGCGGCAGTGAGGTCCGCTACGCCACGGAGGTGCTGTCTTTCGAACAGGATGCTACCGGTGTGACGGTGGCTGTGCGCCAGGCGGATTCGGGGGAGACCGAGCAACTGCGCGCCGACTATCTCGTCGCCGCCGACGGTGTGTACAGCCCTGTCCGCGAAGCGCTCGGCGTGCCCACGTCCGGATACGGCGCACTACCGATCTTCGTCGTCTTCGTCTACTTCAAGGCGCCGTGGCGGCAGTTCGTCCGCAAGCTCGGCGACGGCGACGGCGTGCAAGTCAAAAACCCCGAGGTGGACGGGATCTTCCTTGTGGTCGAGGGCGACCTGGGCATGTTCATCACCACCTACTTGCCCGACAGGGGTGAATCAGCGGAGCAATTCACCCCGCGGCGTTGCGCCGAGCTGCTCACCAAGGCCGTCGGCGAGCCAATCGACATCGAGGTCATCGGCGTCGCATCCTGGCAACCATACGAGCGGGTGGCGAACCAATTCCAGCGTGGGCGAACATTTCTCGTCGGCGACGCCGCTCACACCATGCCGCCGTTCAAGGCGGGCGGAGCCAACACCGCCATCCAGAGTGCGGACAATCTGGCGTGGAAGCTCGCCGCCGTGTTGAACGGTCTGGCCGGGCCAGCACTCTTGAGCACGTACCACACCGAGCGGCATCCGGTCGGCCGCTTCAACGCGCGCCAGTCGCTCACCGGGCCGTCGCTGCCGTTGCTGCGGTTGGACGACAACCCGCCGCGACTGCCGGCCGACGAAGAGGCTCCGATGTTCGCGCTGCTCACCGGCTACCAGTACCGCTCTGCCGCCGTCGTTTCCGACGATCCCGCGCCGGCGGATCCCGACGCGGTCTGCCTGGTGGATGAGCTGCGCGGGCAGCCAGGCACTCGGGTTCCGCACGTCTGGGTGCGCGACGGGGTTTCGACGCTCGATCTGCTGGGCCCCGAATTCACCGTGCTGACCGGGGACGAGCGATGGTGTGCCGCCGCCGCTTCGGCATCAGTCGCCGCGCATCGCATCATCAGCGACGAGTGGGCAGCGATCACCGGGCTGGCGCCGGAAGGGGCGTTACTGGTCCGCCCGGACGATTTCATCGGGTGGCGTGCCGACCAGCTTCCCGCGGACCCGGAAGCCGAGTTGCGCCAGGCGCTTTCGGCGATCCTGTCTCGCTCGCCGGGGTGAGTCGCGCCCGATGTCACTTGTTCCACACGCGCCTCCGCGTAGAAGCGATGTACTAATTGCCCGCCTCTGAGCGACACCCTTGTGGCGATGTAAGCGAGATCCTCGTTGGCAACGCAGTTGTCGCTCAGAGGCGGGCAAAGCGGCACATACTTCTCCGTAGCGACGCATGTTGCCGACGTGATCACGCATGCGGCGGATGTGATCGCGGCTTCCCGACCGCTCGCGGCCCGGGAGAGAACTACAGCGGGATGTTCTTGTGACGGCCGCGGCGCGCCGGCGCCTGGGCCAGCGCCTCGGTGAGCTTGCTGCGGGTGTGCGCCGGGTCGATCTTCTCGTCGACCACGCCGATCTCGATGGCGCTGTCCACGCCGCCCGCGATCCGCTCGTGCTCGGCGGCCAGCTCGTCGTGCAGCGCTTCACGCTCGTGATCGGGCGCGGCAGCGAGCTTCTTCTTGTGCAGAATGCCCACGGCGGCCTTGGCGCCCATCACGGCGACCTCGGCGTCCGGCCAGGCGTACACCTTGGTGGCGTTCAGCGACCGGGAGTTCATCGCAATGTAGGCCCCGCCGTACGTCTTTCGGGTGACAAGGGTGACACGCGGAACCGTGCACTCGCCAAAGGCGTGTAGCAGCTTGGCGCCGCGGCGCACTACGCCACCCCACTCCTGGTCGACACCGGGCAGATAACCCGGCACGTCGACGATCACCACCAGCGGAATGCCGAAAGCATCGCAGAGACGCACGAAACGTGCTGCCTTCTCGGCGCTTTCGGAGTTCAGGCAACCGCCGAGGCGCAGGGGGTTGTTCGCCAGCACGCCGACCGTGCGGCCGGACAGCCGGCCCAGCCCGACCACCATGGACGGCGCCCAATTGGCCTGAAACTCGTCGAAAGGCGTGTCCCCATCGAGGATCGCGGTCACGATCGGACGCACTTCGTATGCGCGCCTGGCGGATTCGGGCAGCAGTGCGTGGATGTCGGTGTCACCGGCCTCGGCCTTGGTGCGGTCGAAATGCCCCTGCTGGCAGAACAATCCGACCAACCGGCGGCCGCGCTCGTAGGCGTCGAGCTCGTCGTCGGCGACGATGTGACACACGCCGGACTTCTTGTGGTGGGTTTCGGGACCACCGAGCGAGGCCATGTCGACGTCCTCGCCGGTGACGCTGCGCACCACGTCCGGGCCCGTGACGAACACCCGGCTTTCCGGCGCCATGACGACGACGTCGGTCAGCGCCGGCCCGTAGGCGGCGCCGCCGGCCGCGAAGCCGACGACCACCGAGATCTGGGGGACGTAGCCGGACGCACGGATCATGGCCTCGAACACCAGGCCGACCGCATGCAGGGCCTTCACACCCTCGGCCAGCCGGGCACCGCCGGAGTGCCAGATACCCACGATCGGGCTCTGCTCCTCGATGGCGGTGTCGTAGGCGTTGACGATGTGCGTGCAACCCTCGATGCCCATGGCGCCGCCCATCACGGTGCCGTCGGTGCAGAACGCGATGGTGCGCACACCGTTCACGGTCCCGGCGGCGGCAAGCACACCGGAGCGGTCACGCTCGTGCAGCAGTTCGACGCTGTCGTCGTCGAAGAAATTGCTCAAGCGCAACAGCGGGTCGCGGGGGTCGAGCGACTCGCCAACCGCCTCGGGGGCCGTGATAGTCATCGCAGGTCTCCTGATATTCCGGTGTTGCTCGATTTAGTACCGCCCGAAGGCGATTGCCACGTTGTGGCCGCCGAAGCCGAACGAGTTGTTGATCGCGTACTCGTACTTGCCCGGCCGCGGTTTGCCCGCCACCACGTCCAGGTCGATCTCGGGGTCGAGGTTTTCCAGGTTCAGCGTCGGCGGAATCACCTGATCGCGCAGCGCCAGCACGGTGAGGATGGATTCCACCGCACCGACCGCACCCACCGAGTGGCCGAGGGCGGACTTGGGCGCGTACACCGCGGGCTTGTTGCTTCCCAAGGCCCTGTTGATCGCCTTACCCTCGGCGAGGTCACCGACCTGAGTCCCGGTCGCATGGGCGTTGACATGGCCGATGTCGCTGGGGCTGAGGTCCGCGAGGTGGATCGCCCGGCTTATCGCGTGCCCGGCGCGTTCACCGTTGGGATCCGGCGCCACCATGTGGAAGCCGTCCGAGGTGATGCTGGCGCCCATGATGCGGGCCAAGATGTTGGCCCCGCGGGCTTTTGCGTGCTCTTCGGTCTCGATCACCATCAGAGCGCCGCCCTCGCCGAACACGAAGCCGTCGCGGTCCTTGTCGAAGGGGCGACACGCACCGGCGGGGTCGTCGTTATTGGTAGACAACACGATGCGCATGTTGGCGAATCCGGCGATGGGGACGGCCTCGATCTTAGTTTCCACGCCGCCGCAGATCGCCATGTCGGCCTCGCCGAGCACGATCTGTTGCCAGGCACGGGCGATGCCCTCCGAACCGGACGCACAGGCTGATATCGGCGTCATCACCCCGGCCTTGGCGTGCCTTTCCAGGCCCACGGCCGCGGCCGCGCCGTTGGGCATGTACTTCTGCACGGTCAGCGGAGACATCGCTTTGTACCCGCGTACGCGCATCTCTTCATACCCGAAGACGAGCTCTTCGGCCGAGCCCAGGCCGGTACCGATGGACACCATCAATCGGCCGGTGTCGACCTCGGGTGAACCGGCGTTCTCCCAGACCCGCCGGCCCAGAACGGTGGACATCCGCTGCAGGTATCCCGAGCGGCGCAGCTCGATGCGGGTGAGCTGGCTGTCGAAATCCTCCAACAGATGGCCGCCGATGCGGACCGGCAGGTCGTACTCAGTGACGAACGGATCCTCTAGGGTGCGGATGCCGCTTTGGCCGTCGAGCAACAACTTCCACGTGTTCTCGGCGTCAGTCGCCAGTGCGGTCGTCATGGCAATGCCAGTGACGACCACGTTCGGGAGCGCTTTCCCGGTAACCAGCTCTGTCATGGGACTTGCGAACTTTCCTTTCGTGCTTAGTGGTGATCGCGAGCCCGGCCAGGCCGGGTGAAGCGGGTCACCACCTCCTGCTTTAGTAGCGCCCGAAGGCGAGTGCGACGTTGTGGCCACCGAACCCGAATGAGTTGTTGATCGCGTACTGGTAATCGCCGTAGCGAGGTTCGCCCGCGACAACGTCCAGGTCGATCTCGGGATCGGGGGTTTCGTAATTCAATGTGGGTGGAATGACGCCATCGCGCAGGGTCAGCACCGTGAGCACCGACTCCAGCGCCCCGACCGCACCGATCGAGTGCCCCAGCGCGGACTTCGGCGCATACACCGCTGCCTGCTGGCAACCGGCGACCCGAATGGCATTGGCCTCGGCGGTGTCACCGATGGGCGTCGCGGTGCCGTGCGCGTTGACATGGTCGATGTCCTTGGGGGACAACCCCGCCAACTCGAGCGACCTCGTCATCGCCCGACCCGCACGCACGCCGTCGGCAGCCGGGGCCACCATGTGGAACGCGTCCGACGTGATGCCGGCACCCATCAGCCGGGCCAGCGGCTTGGCGCCGCGGGCCTTGGCGTGCTCCTCGGTCTCGATGAGCATCAGCGCCCCGGCCTCACCGAACACGAAGCCGTCGCGGTCCTTGTCGAACGGCCTCGATGCCCGCTCGGGCTCATCGTTGCGCGTCGACATGGCCCGCATCATCGAAAACGCCGCGATCGGCAGCGCCTCGATGAGGCCCTCGACGCCACCGCACACGGCGACGTCGGCGTCACCCATGACGATCTGACGCCAGGCGTGGGCGATCGCTTCCGAGCCCGACGAACAGGCCGAAACCGGGGTCATCACCCCGGCGCGGGCGCCGAGCTGCAGGCCGACCACGGCCGCGGCGCCGTTGGGCATGATCATCTGCACGGCGAGCGGCGACACCTTGCGGGGGCCGCCCTCGTTCATCAGGTCGTAGGTCTCCACGATCCTTTCGGCGCCACCGAGGCCGGTGCCGACCACGACCGAGAACCGGTCGGGATCGAGCTCCGGGTTGCCGGCGGTCTCCCACAGCTGACCGCTGAGCACCTTGGCCAACCGTTGGACGTACGACATACGTCGCATGTCGAGCCTGCTCATCTGGTCGTCGATGGGCTCCTTGAGGTGTCCACCGATCTTGACGGGCAGGTCCCACTTGGTGACGTAGTCGTCTTCGAGGACGCGGATGCCGCTTTCGCCGGCCAACAAGCCCTTCCACGTGCTCTCGACGTCCGGCGCGATCGACGTCGTCGCCGTGACGGCAGTTACCACAACGCTGGGGTAACCGCCGTTAGCAGTGGAAGGCTTACTCACTTGTCCGCTTCCAGCCTCGCCTTGACGTTGGCCACCGCGTCAGGGTTGTCGGTCTCCAGCTTGCTGCGCAGCGCCTCGGCAGCCTCGGGGTTTTCTTCCTCGAGCTTCTGGATGTAGGAGACGACGTCGCCGACGGTACGCAGACCGGCGAGGTCCTCGTCGGGGATCTTGACGCCGTACTTGTCCTCGGTCTGCACGGCGATCTCGACCATCGACAGCGAGTCGATGTCCAGGTCGTCGACGAACGACTTCTCGGGGGTGACCTCCGAGGGCTCGATACCGGTTACCTCTTCGATGATCTCGGCGATACCGGCGATGATTTCTTCCTGGCTGACAGCCACAGCGTGCTTCCCTTCGTAATGTGTTGTGAGTTAATCGAACTGACGTGTTATGTGGTTGTACTGGTCGCGACTGTCAGAGCTCAGCCAAAGCGTCCAGGTCTGCGGGCGACTTGACGGCGCGAGCCGTAACTCCCCGAAGTTCTCGTTTGGCGATGCCGGTCAGGGTGCCCGCGGGCGGGAACTCCACGGCCGCAGCCACTTCCAGCTCGCGCAGCGTCGCGGTGCACAGGTCCCAGCGCACCGGCTGGGTCAGCTGAGCGACCAGGGCCTCCATCGCGGCTGCGGCCGAGGTGACCGGCTTGCCGTCGCGGTTCGACAGCAGCGTGACGGTGGGCTCGGCCGTCTGGACGGCGGCCGCCGCGGCCGCGTAGCCGTCGAGCGCCGACGCCATGTACCTGGTGTGGAACGCTCCGGCCACACCGAGCGCGCGCACCCGGGCCTTGGCCGGCGGGTCTTCGGCGAGCTTGTCCAATGCGGCCAGCGACCCGGCGGCGACGATCTGCCCGGCGGCGTTGCGGTTGGCGGGGAACAGGTCGAGCTGCTCGAGACGGGCCAAGACCTCGGCCTCGTCCCCACCGAGCACGGCGGACATGCCAGTCGGCTCGACGGCGCACGCCTTGGCCATTTCGGCGCCACGGGTGGCGGCCAGCGCGACGGCGTCGTCCGCGGCCAGCACGCCGGCGATCGCGTAGGCGGCGATCTCACCGACGGAGTGTCCGGCGACGACCAGGTCTTCACCGGCGAGCAGACCGCGCCTGGTCACCTCCTGGTGAGCCAACAGCGTGGCGGCCACCACCAGCGGCTGGGTGACCGCGGTGTCGGTGATCTCTTCGGCCGATGCGGTGGTGCCCAGGCGAACAAGGTCGAGGCCACTGGCCTTGGACCACAGCGCCAATTGGTCAGCGGCGCCGGCGAGCTCCAGCCATGGCGACAGCATCCCCTCGGTCTGCGAACCCTGTCCGGGCGCAAGCAATGCAATCACATGTTTAAGAGAACACTGTGGAAACGGTTTTAGCGGGTGTAACAGATTATGAACCTCGTCTTAGGTTTTTGTGTATACCCTACAAAACGGCCCCGTAAGCTACGGGTTTGATACCGACCCGCGACATGTCGCCTGGGTCACTGTTACCCGGATTGGCCCGCGATAGCCCCTTTGACCGGCAGCGGGACCGCGGGCATGGCGATGTTTGCGGCGCCAGCGGGGCTGGTGGGGTAGTTGAGCTGGCCCACCGTCGCCGCCACTCGCAGCACATATGCATCACGTGGCTGCATCGGATCGCGGCCGGTGAAGTCGGTGATCCGCCTGAGTCGGTAGCGCACGGTGTTTGGATGAACGAACAACTTTCTGGCACAGGCTTCAATCGCGCCGCCACAATCTAAGTAAGCCTCAAGAGTCTCAATCAGCGTCGGGCCCGCGTCGGCCAACGGCCCCATCACGTCGGTGTGCAGCGCCACGATCGCCGACGCGTCGCCCATCAGGGCCCGTTCGGGCAGGAGCTCGCGGGCCGGCACGGGACGCGGCGCCCCGCGCCAGCCGCCCACGGCGTTCATGCCGGATATCGCCTCGCTGGCGCTGTGGTAGGCCGCCGTCAGCATGGGCGCCGTGGGCCCGACGACCACCGGGCCGTCCGCGAACGCCACCAGCAGATCTCCGAGGAACTTGTCGGTTGGCGACAGTTGGCCGGACACGACGGCGACCAGCCAGGTGCCGTGCACGTCGGTGAGAGCCGCCCGGCCGTGTTGCGCGGCGATATCGCGGACCCGCTGACTCGCTCGTTCGCTGTCGCCGGGTCCGGTCGACCCGTCGCGCCCGGGCGCCGGCGTACCGACCACCACTGTCGCCGGCGCCGTGGTGTCCCAGTTCAGCGCCGCCGCACGGGACAGCAGCTCGGGGCCGGTGTCGCCGCGGACCACCGCGTCGACCACGCTGGCCTCCATCCGGCTGTCCCAGGTCCCGCGTGCCTCGGCCGCGTCGGCGTACGCCCCGGCGGCGGTGAACGCCAGGTCGCGGGTGTACTTCAGAATGCCCACCGTCAGGGCGGTCAGCTGCTCTTCGGAGCGAGCCAGTAGCGGCACGACCTCCTCGAAGATGTCCATGGTGACCCGCACCATGTCGACGCTGTGGCGCAACGCGATCCGGCGCTGCAGCTCCTGGGGCACCAGTTCGAAGGCCTGCGCGGTGTAGCTGACGTTGCTGTGCGGGTCCTGCATCCACTCGACGAAGTTCACGACGGTCGTCTGCACCACCAGCGCCACGCTGGCCCGCTGGGACGCTTCCAGCTCGGCGAAGAACGGCAACCGATCCTGCATGGCGGTGACCGCCTCGGTGGCCAGCCGGCCCGAGTACTGCTTGAGCCGCCGAAGCACGGATTCGGGGACCGCGTCCAAGTTTTCGAGCGGCGAGCGGGGATGCTTGGCGAACGGACCGGCGAAGGGATTGTCACTCACCCCTAAAACCTACGCGTCTTTTCTGGAAGTTTCCGCTAAAAGGGCGTGTGGTGTATGGCTCGAAGGTGCGGTTGGCCGCGCATTCGGCGCCCGGCGTGCGGCTGGCCGCGCATTCGGCGTGCGGCGGTGCGGCGGGCGAACGGCGGCCGAGCGAGCCGCCGTCAGGCCACGCCGGGGTCGGACGTCTGCTCCGGGGCGGCCTGCACGTCGTCGATCCGGTACTGGCGGGCGGCGGCGATCGGCACCGAGGGATCGATTTCGCCGTCGCGAGCCAGCGCCTCGAGCACGGCCACCACCTGTGATTCGGCGTCGGTGTTGAAGTACCGCCGCGCCGCGGGCCGGGTGTCGGAGAAGCCGAACCCGTCGGTGCCCAGGGTGACGTAGGTGCCCGGCACCCACGGTCGGATCTGCTCGGGAACCGCACGCATCCAGTCCGAGACGGCGACCACCGGTCCGCTGGCGTTCGACAGGGCCTGGGTGACATACGGGACGCCGGCCGGCCGGTCCGGGTGGCGCAGCCTCGCCCTGTCCACGGCGACGCCGTCGCGGTTCAATTCGCCCCAACTGGTCACCGACCACACGTCGGCGGCGACGTCCCATTCGGCGGCCAGCATCTGCGCGGCGTTCAGCGCCGCCGGCATCGCCACCCCCGAAGCCAGGATCTGCGCCTTGTTGGCGCGCTGTTCGGTGGCGGCGTGGTAGCGGTAGATGCCCCGCAACACGCCCTCGGGATCGAAGTTGTCCGGCTCGGGGGGCTGCACGTACGGCTCGTTGTAGATGGTGATGTAGAAGAACACGTTCTCGGGGTTCTCCCCGAACATCCGGGCCAGCCCGCTCTCCACGATGTAGGCGATCTCGAAGGCGAACGCCGGGTCGTAGGCGACCGCCGCCGGGTTGGTGCTCGCCAGCAGCAACGAATGCCCGTCGGCGTGCTGCAGGCCCTCGCCGGTCAGCGTGGTGCGTCCCGCGGTGGCTCCGAGCAAAAAGCCCCGCGTCATCTGGTCGGCGGCCGCCCACAGGCCGTCGCCGGTGCGCTGGAAGCCGAACATCGAATAGAAGATGTAGATCGGGATCATCGGCTCGTCATGCGTCGCATACGAGGTGCCGGCCGCGATGAACGAACCCACCGACCCGGCCTCGTTGATGCCCTCGTGCAGGATGTGGCCGCTTTCGCTTTCCTTGTAGGCCAGCATCAGCTCGGCGTCCACGGCGGTGTATAGCTGGCCGTTGCGGTTGTAGATCTTCAACGACGGGAACCACGAGTCCATGCCGAAGGTGCGCGCCTCGTCGGGAATGATCGGCACAATCCGCGGGCCAACTTCCTTGTCCCGCAACACTTCCTTGAAGGTACGCACCGTCGCCATGGTGGTGGCGACCTCCTGGGTTCCCGATCCCTTCTTCAGCGCGGCGTAGATGTCGCGGCCGGGAAGCCGCAACGGCTTGGCCTTTGTCCGGCGCTCGGGCAGGTAGCCGCCGAGAGTGCGCCGGCGGTCGTTCATGTAGCGGATCTCCGGAGCGTCGGAACCGGGGTGGAAGTAGGGCGGCAGGTACGGATCCTCTTCCAGCTGGGCATCGTTGATCGGTATCCGCATAGCGTCGCGGAAGTCCTTGAGGTCTTGCAGCGCAAGCTTTTTCATCTGATGCGTGGCGTTGCGGCCCTGGAAGTGCGCGCCCAGCGAGTAACCCTTGATGGTCTTGGCCAAGATCACCGTGGGCTGCCCCTTGTGGTCGACGGCGGCCCGGTAGGCGGCGTAGACCTTGCGGTAGTCGTGGCCGCCGCGCTTGAGATTCCAGATCTCCGAATCGCTCATGTTCGCGACGAGAGCCTTGGTGCGCGGGTCGCGGGCGAAGAAGTGGTTGCGCACGTAGGCGCCGTCGTTGGCCTTGTATGTCTGGTAGTCGCCGTCGGGGGTGGTGTTCATCAGGTTCACCAGCGCGCCGTCGCGGTCGGCGTGCAGTAGGGCGTCCCACTCGCGGCCCCAGACCACCTTGATGACGTTCCAGCCGGCGCCGCGGAAGAACGACTCGAGTTCCTGAATGATCTTGCCGTTGCCGCGCACCGGGCCGTCGAGGCGCTGCAGGTTGCAGTTGATGACGAACGTCAGGTTGTCCAGTCCCTCGAGCGCGCCGACGTGCAGCAGTCCGCGGCTTTCCGGCTCGTCCATCTCGCCGTCGCCCAAGAAGCACCACACGTGCTGGTCGGAGGTGTCCTTGATGCCGCGGTCGTGCAGGTAGTGGTTGAACCGGGCCTGATAGATCGCGTTCATCGGGCCCAGGCCCATCGAGACCGTGGGGAATTCCCAGAAGTTGGGCATCAGCCGTGGGTGCGGGTAGGACGGCAGCCCGCCGCCGGGGTGGCTGTGCTCCTGGCGGAAGCCGTCGAGTTGATCGGCGCTCAGCCGGCCTTCCAGGAAGGCACGCGCGTAAATCCCCGGGGATGCGTGGCCCTGGATGAACAACTGGTCCCCGCCACCGGGATGCGATTTGCCGCGGAAGAAGTGGTTGAAGCCGACTTCGTACAGCGCCGCGGACGAGGCGTAGGTCGAAATGTGGCCGCCCACACCGACTCCCGGACGCTGGGCCCGGTGCACCATGATGGCGGCGTTCCACCGGATCCACGCCCGGTAGCGTCGCTCGACGTCCTCGTCGCCGGGAAACCACGGTTCCAGTTCGGTCGGAATGGTGTTGACGTAGTCGGTTGACGTCAGCGCGGGGATGGCGACGCGCTGCTCGCCCGCCCGTTCTAGCAGCCGCAGCATCAAGTAGCGCGCCCGCGACGGGCCGGAGCGCTCCAGCAGGTCGTCGAAGGACTCCAGCCACTCCGAGGTCTCTTCGGGATCGATGTCGGGGAGATAGGAGGCCACCCCCTCGCGGATCACCCGGACGCGGTCGGGTTCGGTTGTGCTGTTGGGGTTTGTGGCCAGATCGTGGCGCACGAACTCGGTTGTCAACCCACTACTCCTGTAATCGGCGGGATGTGTGCCGTGACGGGTGGTTCGCACCCTCCCCACCATCGTGCCGCACGGGCGATCCGCGCGGGTAGGCGACGTCTGGTAGCCGATGCGGGTTCACCCCGCGAACGCCAACCCGGCGCGTCCGGGGCGGCTGTACAAGCCACCCGGTAACGTCAGACCTGTGCTGATTCGGTGGCGTGCCATCCCTCAGATGCAGGTGGGGGCTTCCCCCCGGCGAGGCGCATTGGCCCTCGGTTGTGTCGCCGCGGCGCTGATGGGCATCGTGGGATGCACCTCCGTCACCAACGGAACGGCCACACCCGACACCAAGGTGGCCCCGGCCTACCGGCAGTCGGTGTCCGCGTCGGTGTCGGCCTCGTCGGCGACGTCGAGCGTCCGGGAGTCCCAGCGACAGCAATCGCTGACCACCAAGGCGGTGCGCACCGCCTGCGCCACGCTGATCACCACCAGCAAGAACGCGATCGACAAGACCAACGATTTCGTCAAGGCGTTCAATTCGGGCCGCGGCACCGGCCCCACCGAGGGCCCGGCCATCGACGCCCTCAACGACAGCGCCACCACGGTGGCCAACAGCTTCAATGATGCGATGTCGCAGCAGATCAAAGACGCGTTCAACGCTTATGTCGACGCCGCACACTCGGTGGCCAACGCCATTGGCACACACGCTGGGACGTCGGAATTCAACCAACGAGTCGATCAACTCAACGACACCAAAAAGAAGGCGATTCAACTCTGCCTGGCGACGTAATGAGGCGGAAGTGTGAACGGGGTTCGCGCTGTGCGACGATAATCCCAAATCGCACATCGCGAGGATATTGAAGGAGGCTCCACGGTGGTCGCGGCGGATCACGCCCCGAGCTACGCTCGCAAACTGGGCATCCAACCCGACCATGTTGTCCAGGAGTGGGGCTGGGACGAAGACACCGACGATGAGATCCGCGTCGCGGTCGAGGAAGCCTGCGGCAGCGAACTGCTCGACGAAGACACCGACGAGGTGGTCGACGTCGTGTTGCTGTGGTGGCGGGACGGCGACGGCGACCTGGTGGACACGCTGATGGACGCGATCAGCCCGCTGGCCGAAGACGGCGTGATCTGGGTGCTGACCCCCAAGACCGGCAAGCCGGGACACGTGCTGCCGGCCGAGATCGCCGAGGCGGCTCCCACCGCCGGCCTGATGCCGACCTCGTCGGTCAACCTGGGGGACTGGAGCGCCAGCCGGTTGGTACAGCCCAAGTCCCGGGCCGGGAAGCGTTGATGCTGTCGGTCGGTACCCCCGCCCCGGACTTCACTCTGCGCGACCAGAATCAACAGCGCGTCACGCTGAGCTCCTACCGCGACGTCAAGAACGTTCTACTGGTGTTCTTCCCGCTGGCGTTCACCGGGATCTGCCAGGGCGAGCTGGACCAGCTGCGCGACCACCTGCCCGACTTCGAGAACGACGACAGCGCGGTGCTGGCCATCTCGGTGGGTCCGCCGCCCACGCACCGGGTCTGGTCGCTGGACAGCGGCTTCACCTTCCCGGTGCTGTCGGACTTCTGGCCGCACGGCGCGGTCAGCCAGAGCTACGGCGTGTTCAACGACGACGCCGGCTACCCCAATCGCGGGACGTTCGTCGTCGATCGGTCGGGGATCATTCGATTCGCCGAGATGAAACAGCCCGGCGAGTCCCGCGATCGGCGGCTGTGGACCGAGGCCCTGGCGGCCCTGAGAGCCTGACCGTTTGGACCGCGATTCGGCGGCGGCCCGGGAAACCGATCCACGGTCAGCCCAACGTTTGAGGTCTCGGCCGCCGGACGTGTACCCTGCGGCGGGCATATAGGGCGCGTAGCTCAGTGGTCGAGCTCTGGTTTTACACACCAGCGGTCGGCGGTTCGATACCGTCCGCGCCCACCATCCCGCGAGGCCCCCAGGCCGCTTTCGGGCTGCGCCGGGGCGCTCGCTCGATTGGGCGCCTGGGCTGCGTCGCGCGTGCACCGCTCTCCGAGCATCGATGCCCGCATCGGGGGCCGGGGCGGCGACCGCGGAAGTTCGGACTGGGTGGTCGACCCCGTGTGACGGCAGGGCCGCCCGGTTTGGCCCGTTGTGGAGGCGCCTGATGGCCGCGCCGACCGCCCGGAAGCGTGAGGCCCACATGGCGCCTCAACCCGCGTCCGCAAAGCCGCCTGTGAATTCCGCGGGGTGAGGAAATCGAGTGACGAATGTGCGCACCGAAAGTCGCGAGCATCGTTGGTAGAGACGCCCGATCGATGGGTTCCATAGCCGCCACGTTGAACAAGTCGCAGCGCTGACGACAGCCGATCGTTGCGTGAATCTCGATCAGCATCGAATCCGATGATTTCTGAACAGAAGCTGCGGTCTCGTTCAGGCCATTCACTCAGTGAGCAGGCGAAGCCCTTCGCGCACTTGATCTTGAGTGTGGTTCGAAAACCGTTGTGACGCATGTCCTCTGTTGGGGTCAGCGGTGGTTTCGCGCGATACCACAAGTTTTTCAGGTGTCGGATTTTGGTTGCGCCGATGGGATAACAGCTAACGTGCAGGAAGGACTCAGGATATCTTCAAGTGCCATACCGTAATTGCGGCGGTATGATATTTGGTATGCCGTTGGCCAGCGGTGAAACATATGCTGGACACGCCCCCTGCGGCCGCCGAGATGTACGGGAATGGGCGAGGTTTGCGCCGCGCGCCATCCCAGGCTATTCCGCAACGATGCGCGCCCGCGGTCCATCGTGCCTACCAAATCCGGGTGTGGCAACGACGGAACCCTTGTGCGGGACTTCGGAATACGCGACCCCGCAGCGATTGGCACCACCCCCAGCTACCCACACCTGTGGCGTAGATCAATATCCAAAGTCCGCCAGCTGACGGGCTCCAGCAGAACGGAAACACTGCCATGTTTACCGGCATCACCAGCCACGGCGGCAGCATCAGCCACGCCGGCGCTCTGGTTACTGCCGTCCTGGTGCTGACCGGCACTGCGATTCTGCACGGTGGCACAGCGGCGGCCGACTCAAACCAAGACGACCAGTTTCTGGCACTACTCGATAGTGAGGGCATACCTGCCCTCGAGGGCGTACCGAGCCTGATAGACACAGCCCATAGAGTCTGCCGCGCAATAGATGACGGCTTTTCGGCGGACGCCGTAGTGGACGCGATGGTGCAGGATGCGTATAGGCAGGACCCAGACGAGCGCTCCTACGCCGCCGGCCGCCTCGCGCGCACCGAGGCCAAATTCGTCACCGCGGCGGTAGGGGCCTACTGCCCGTATGACCGCGGCAAGGTGGCTTTCACGGCCAATCCCACGTCGCACGGGACGGAGTCGACGCACCGTGGGGCCGTGCCCGCGCACGCCGCGGTCAACTCAGCGGGTGCTGCGCTGGAACCGGCAACGACGCTCGACGCGATCACAATGCCGGCGCCAGGGCAGGAACCGCCGAGCCCCAGTGCGATTCGATTGCCACAGGTGATGGACGGGGGCGTCGTGGCGGCGGGCCGCTCCAGTGGCGAACGCGCGCATGGCACCGTGCCCGGCTCGCGGATTGTCGCGGTTCCCTCCGGAGACACTGCCCAGACGGAGCCGCCGGAGATTCCGGCGCCGCCACCGGTCGCGCGTCTGCGCACGCCACCCGAGCCGATCGCGGTGCCGCCGCGACCGCAGCAGCCGGCGCCGCGACCGCAGCAGCCGGCGCCGCCACCGGAACGGCCGGTGCCACCGCCGGAACTGCCGCCGCCGCCACCGCCACCGCCGGCGCCGCCCATGGCGCCTGGCTTTGTCAGGCTCGCACCGTGAGGCCTGCCGTTGGTTGCCTCACCACGGCTTGAGCCCTAGTCGGCAGGGCCTGAGATCCAGGACCTGGTGCCCGCGAGTACGGCGGCGTGTACGGCCCGTCCGATCCGGGCGCCGAACGCCGATCGTGGTCCGCCGTATGTCTCTGCGGTCCCGTCCGTCGGGCAGTGCACGACGATCGCGTCGGAGGCGGTCCCGGTGGCGCGTACCCCGGCCTCGTGCAACGCCTGCACCTTCGCCTCCGTGGCGGTGCCCACGGCATTGACCAGGGCCGCTGCAGACAGCCGCACCGGCACCGCAACCACGATGTTGATCGTCCCCACCCGGCACTCGTCGCCGTCGGTGAGTGGTCGGTACTCGACCATCTCGTAGTCGGCGAACACGGCCGTGCGGGGGCCGGGTGGCACCTCCCGGCGGAAGTGCCGGTCGGGTGCCGCCGCCCACGCGGGACTGGACAGCCCGACGGTAGCGGTGGCGTGTACGCCGCTGTCCGCGGTGAGGTGGTGGCGCGTCACGTCGACCGCGGTGAGCAACCCGCAGCCGGTGCCCACGAGCCCGAGCGCGGCACCGATCTCGGTCAGGTGGCGGTCCGGGTCGGTCCGGGCGTAATCGAGGGGGACTGTCGCGTTGACCAACCAGTCCCGGGCGCCGACGCCGCCGCCGAGCGGGCCCGACGAGATGCACAGTCGCGGCTCGGCGAACTCCCAGACGAGCACCGGGATGGGTCGTGCGTGTTCGACCCGTGCGGTCAACGTGGGATCCATGGTTCTCATCCTGACAAGTCAGCTGTGGCGCGCGGCCTCCTGGGCGAGCTGCACCCGCGAGGCCAGCCCGAGCTTGGCGTAGATGTGGGTGAGGTGCGCCTGCACGGTGCGCGGTGAGACGAATAATCTGGCGGCGACGTCCTTGTTGCCCAGGCCCTCGCTGACCAGCTTTGCGACGTCGAGCTCAGCGCGGGTCAGTGACGCCCAACCGCTGCCGGCGCGCTTCCGTTCACCGCGACCACGCTGCGCGTAGGCGATGGTTTCCTTGGTCGAGAGCGCCGCGCCCTCGGCCCACGCGGTGTCGAAGTCGTTGTCGCCCAGCGCCTCTCGAACGGCAGCAATCCTGGCTTCGTCGTCGGCTTCCAACACCTTGAATTGCACCAATCCCATGCTCTGGCGGGCCGATTCGGCCGCACCGAATAGGCGCGCCGCGACCTGGTGGTTGCCGGCCTCACCCGCGACTACAGCGAGGCAGTCGAGAGCGAATGGAGCGACGAGGTGAGCCCCGAGGCGGGCCGCCAAGTCGAGCGCGTCGTAGGCGTCGCCTTCGGCGGCGTCGAATTCGCCCTGCGCGATCTCCACGCGTGCGCGCGTCGCCAGCGAGACCGATAGGCCTCGGCCCTTCGTCACCGCCACGACGTCGTCGGCCCAGCGGCGGGCCGCGGCGAGATCGCCGCACGCCAACGGCGCCAACGCCGCCGAACTGAACGTCGAGGCGATCTGGAGGTCCATGCCGCCGCATCGGCGCGCGGCTTCGTACGCTTTCCACGCCGCCGACGCATCTCCTGCCGCTAGGTTGGCGATGCCGAACGCGGTGTGAACAGGGCCTTCGTAGAATTCGAAAAGCGCAGATGCGCTACTGCGCGCCGTTTCTGCCATGGTTTGAGCGCCGGCCAAATCTCCTGTGTATGCGAGTCCGTATGCCCGGCACACCGATGCGTACATCGCGTACATCGGGTCGTGGGCCACCGCGGACTTCTCGACCACTTCGCCCAACCGGGCGGCGCCCGCGGGCACGTCGACGCCGAATATGTCTGCCCAACCCAGCGCCAACTGGCTCTGGCGGGAGACGAAGTCGTCGCCTATTTCGTCCGCGATCCGAAGTGCTTCGTTCGCGGCCGCCTGAACAGCATCGACCGGTGCGTCGCAGATGAGACCGGAGACGGCCTCGTTGGCCCGGATCTGAGCTAGTGTCCGCAAATCGCCGAGATCCCGGGCGATGCCGGCAGCCTCGGCGTAGTACTGCCGCGCAGTCGCCGTGTCGTTGGCGGCGCCGATCACCGCGCAGGCGCTCAGCGCCTGCACCACGAGCGGAGGGTTACCGAACTCCCGCGCCATTGCCAGGATCCGCTCGGCCTCGTCGAGGACATCTGCCGTGGCCAGGTGGGCGAGCAGTTGGGCCTTGTTCACGGACGACCGTACATAAGCCGCCGAAATTTCACCCGTCGTTTTGTTCTCATCGGCCAGGGCGGCGTCGAGCCAGTTCAACCCTTCCTGGATCCGTCCGCGTGTCAGCCACAGCGGCTGCAGCGATGAAGCCAATGTCAGGGCGAGCTCGCTATCCGAGTTCTCCCGGCTCCACGCGAAAGCGGCTCGCAGATTGTCGATTTCGGCTTCGACCTGTTCGATACGTTGTTCATGGTCGGCGCCCGCCGTTGCGTCGAGCGTTTTGGCCAGGGCGGTGTAGTGGTCGCGGTGACGGGCGCGGACCGCATCGCCTTCGCGTGATTCTTTGAGCTTCTCCTGCGCGTACTGGCGGACCGTTTCCAGCAGTCGATACCGGGTCGCGTTTCGGGTGTCTTCGGCCAACACCAGCGACTTGTCCACGAGCAACGTGAGCTGGTCGAGCACCTGGTAGCGCTCCACGGCGTTGCGGGTCGCGACGGCCTGGGCCGCATCGAGATCGAACCCGCCGAAGAACACCGCCAACCTTCGGAACAACGCCTGTTCGGGTTCGCTGAGCAGTTCGTGCGACCAGTCCACCGACGCGCGCAGTGTCTGTTGGCGGCGGACCGCGGTGCGCGCCCCGCCGGTCAGCAGCCGGAACTGGTCGTGCAGGCTGTCGAGGATCTCGGTCGGGGATAACGCGCGGACCCGCGCCGCGGCCAGCTCGATGGCCAGCGGCAGGCCGTCGAGCCTGCGGCAGATCTCGGTCACGGTCTCGGCGTTGTCGGCGGTGACGCGGAATTCCGGCTTGGTGCGGCGGCCGCGGTCGGCAAACAGCTCGACCGCCTCGTCGGCCAGCGACAGCGACGGCACCCGCCAGCTCACCTCGCCGGGCACGCCGACCGGCTCCCGGCTGGTCGCCAGCAATGCCAGCGCCGGGCACCCGGACAGCAGCGCGGTGATTAGCGCGGCGCTGGCGTCGAGCAGGTGCTCGCAGTTGTCCAGCAGCATCAGCATCTGGCGGTCGCGGATGAATCGCAGCAACACGTCGGTCGCATGTTGGCCCGGCTGGTCGGGCAGGCCGAGCGCGCGTGCGGCCGTCACCGCTACCACGTCGGGATCGGCTACCGGTGCCAGGTCGACGTACCACACGCCGTCGGCGAATTCGCCGGCCATGTTGGCCGCTACCTTCACCGCCAACCGCGTCTTGCCCGCGCCGCCCGCGCCGGTCAGCGTGATGAGCCGGTTGTCGGCGAGCGCCTCGCGGATGCCCCGGATTTCCGCCCGACGCCCGATGAAACGCGTGAGTGGAGCTGGAAGATGTTCGACCCCAACAGAATCGGCGGTGCGCAGCGGCGGAAAGTCGTTGTGCAGGTCGGGGTGGCAGAGCTGCACCACACGTTCGGGGCGCGGTAGATCGCGCAGCGGATGAGAACCCAGGTCGATCAGCGTGACGCCATCCGGGAGTTGGTCGAGGACAAGCGGTTCCGTCGCACCCGAGAGCACCGTCTGCCCGCCGTGGGCGAGATCGCGCAGCCGCGCGGTGCGGTTGATCGTCGGGCCGATGTAGTTGCCTTGTGTGCTGGATGGGTCGCGCAGTTCGATGTCGCCGCTGTGCACGCCGATGCGCAACCTGATCGGCGCCAGCGGCGCCCGTTGCAGCTCCAGCGCACACGCCACGGCGTCGGCGGCGCGGGCAAACGCGAGCACGAAGCTGTCGCCCTCGCCCTGCTCGACCGGTCGCACGCCGTGGTGGGTTGTGATGGCGTCGGACAGTGTCTGGTCGAGGCGTGCGATCGCGTCCTTCATCTGGTCGGGCTGGGTCTCCCACAGGCGCGTCGAGCCCTCGACGTCGGCCAGTAGCAACGTCACGGTTCCGGTCGGAAGCTCGCTCATGGTTACGTCGCTCCAGCTTGTTTCGCTCATGCTAGCCAGCATGCGGCCACCTGCAGCACCGAACATCAGCGAAATGGCCAATGTTTGCTCGGCCGGCATGCGTACGCGATCCGTCTGCCCGCGGCCGTGTTGAATCATGGTCATGACCCAACAAGCACCCCTGAACATGCCTCTTGAAGAGGCGATGCGGACCCAGCGCGCCATCCGTCGCCTCAAGCCCGACCCCGTCGACGACGCGCTGGTCCTGCATCTGCTCGAGCTGGCGATGAGGGCGCCGACCGGTTCCAACGCGCAGAACTGGGAGTTCATCGTCGTCAAGGACCGCGACGTCGTCGCGAAGCTGGGCCGGTTGACTCGCACGGCGATGAAATTTGTCGGGCCCGTCTACCGCCGTGCCCTCAAGCGCCGCCCCGACGACAAGATGCAGCGGATATTGAAAGCCGTGCAATGGCAGGCGGAGCACTTCGACGACATCCCCGTGGTCGTGGTGGCCTGCCTGAGGGGTGTCATCGCGCCGTGGCCCCCGATCGGTGCGAGCAGCGCCTACGGTTCCATCTATCCCGCGATACAGAACCTGTTGCTGGCGGCGCGCGCCGCTGGGTTGGGCGCGGCGTTGATCACGATGCCGCTGTGGAGCACGCTGTTGGCCCGGCGCGTCCTTGGCCTGCCGCTGAATGTCACGCCGTGCGCGGTGATTCCGCTGGGCTGGCCGATGGGCAAATACGGTCCCACCACGCGT
>NZ_JAICZA010000165.1 GCF_025933915.1 Mycobacterium sp. | reverse complement strand
CGTGAACATCGACATGGTGTTGCAGAACGTCTCCAAGGTCGAGGACGGCAAGACCGACATCACCTTCACCTGCTCGCGTGACAGTGGGCCCACCGCGGTGGCCAAGCTCGATGCGCTCAAGGACGAGATCGGGTTCAGCCAGCTGCTTTACGACGACCACATCGGCAAGGTGTCGCTGATCGGGGCCGGAATGCGCAGCCATCCCGGTGTCACCGCAACCTTCTGTGAGTCCCTCGCCGAAGTGGGCGTCAACATCGAGCTGATCTCCACCTCCGAGATCCGCATCTCGGTGCTGTGCCGCGACACCGAACTAGATAAGGCCGTCGTGGCGTTGCACGAGGCGTTCGGGCTCGGCGGCGAGGAGTCGGCGACGGTGTATGCGGGGACGGGTAGATAGATGGTTGACCATCGGGTGTCAATAGGCGTTGTAGGCGCCACCGGCCAGGTCGGCCAGGTGATGCGCAGGCTGCTCGACGAGCGGGATTTCCCGGCGACCTCGGTGCGGTTCTTCGCGTCGTCGCGCTCGCAGGGCCGCAAGCTGACCTTCCGCGGCCAGGAGATCGAGGTCGAAGACGCCGCGACGGCCGACCCGGCCGGCCTGGACATCGCGTTGTTCTCCGCCGGTAAGACGATGTCACTGGTGCAGGCGCCGCGCTTCGCCGCGGCCGGGGCGACGGTGATCGACAACTCGTCGGCCTGGCGCAAGGACCCGGACGTGCCGCTGGTGGTGTCCGAGGTGAACTTCGAGCGGGACGCGCACGTACGTCCCAAGGGCATCATCGCCAACCCGAACTGCACCACCATGGCCGCGATGCCGGTGCTCAAGGTGCTGCACGAGGAGGCCGGTCTGCAACGGCTGGTGGTGTCCAGCTATCAGGCGGTATCCGGCAGTGGGATCGCCGGGGTGGAGGAGTTGTCCACGCAGGCGCGCGCCGTCGTCGACGGCGCCGAGCAGTTGGTGCACGACGGCAGCGCGGTGCCGTTTCCGGCGCCCAAGACCTATGTGGCACCGATCGCCTTCAACGTGGTGCCGCTGGCCGGATCGCTGGTGGACGACGGCTCCGGCGAGACCGACGAGGACCAGAAGCTGCGCCACGAGAGCCGCAAGATCCTCGGCATCCCCGACCTGGCCGTCAGCGGCACCTGCGTGCGAGTGCCGGTGTTCACTGGGCACTCGTTGTCGATCAACGCCGAATTCGCCCGGCCTCTGACACCGCAGCGTGCCCGCGAGCTGCTCGACGGCGCGCCCGGCGTCAAGGTGGTCGACGTACCGACCCCGTTGGCGGCCGCCGGGGCCGACGAATCCCTGGTCGGCCGGATCCGGCGCGACCCCGGGGTGCCCGACGGGCGCGGCCTGGCCCTGTTCGTCTCGGGAGACAACCTGCGCAAGGGTGCTGCGCTGAACACCATCCAGATCGCCGAGCTGCTGGCCGCCCAGCTGTGACCCGCGGGTGAGCACCACCCACACTCGCCTGGTCACGCGGTGCTCCCTGTTTGCCGTGTCGGCAGTGTGTCTGGTTGTGCCACAATGGGTTTGGAGTATCGCGCGCGCCGATCCGCCGGCCCCGGCTCCGGAGCCGATCCTGCAGCCGCTGGCGCCCGGTCAGGTGCTGCGGATCGGGCCCAGCGCCGGTACCGGCACTCCCACAGGGGATTACGGCATCGGCGCGACCGATCTCTGTGAATTCGTGGAATTCCCCACCGAACTGCTGCAGGTCTGCGGCGACAGCTTCGCCGGTCAAGGTGTCGGCTTCGGCGGCTGGTATGCGCCGGTGGCGCTGCACGTCGACACCGCGTCCATCGACGACCCGGCCGGGGTGCGCTACACCGGTGTCACCGGGATCAGCCATCCGCTGCTGGCCGACCCCACCCCGCCGGACGCCTCGCAACTGCCCGCCGGGGTGGTGCAGATCAACCGGCGCAACTACGTGATGGTGACGACGACAAAGGACCTGGAGCCGCAGAGCTCCCGGCTGGTGACCGCCGAACCGGCACGCGCGGGCTGGCAGACGATTCCGGGCTCCAAGCGGCCGGCCTCCTATCAAGGTGGCTCGCAGACGCAGATCAGCGGATATTACGACCCGATCCCGACCCCGGATTCGCCCAGCGGGTGGGTGTACATCGTGGCCGACAGTTTCACCCGTCGAGAGCCGGTAGTCCTGTACCGCGCGACACCGCAAACGTTCACCGACCGGTCAAGGTGGCAGGGCTGGGCCGCCGGTCCGCAAGGGGGCTGGGGCAAGCCGCCGACACCGTTGTGGCCGGAGGCGGTGGGCGAGATGTGCGTCAGGCAGATCGACGGCAAGGCCGTGCTGTCCTACTTCAATGCCGTCACGGGCAACATGGAAGTCCGGGTGGCCGCCGACCCGACGTCGCTGGGCGACGCGCCGGTCACCACGGTGGTGCAGCACGACGAGTGGCCGGAGCCCGCGGAAAGCCTTCCGCCGCCCTACGACAACCGGCTCGCGCAACCGTATGGCGGCTACATCTCGCCCGGTTCCACGCTTGACGAGCTACGAATCTTCGTGAGCCAGTGGGACACTCGCGCGCGGGTGGCCGCGCCGTATCGGGTCATCCAGTTCGCGGTCAACCCGCTGCGGCCCGACTCCGATCCCTAAGTTCCGCAATGCGATTGAGCTTTTCCCGCTGGAGGCGTGAGCGGCGGCGTTGGTTCACAGCTGCTACATAACTAGTGCATAGCCGCAACTATTGTTAACGCCTTCATCATTTGTCTCATGAGTGAAACATCTGAAACCCCCACTGTGCGGCACTCCACCGCAACTGCACCGGCCGCCGCGGAAGCGGCAGCGGCCTACCGGGCCCCGCGCGTCTTCCAACTCGCCGCGTGGGTCGCCATCGTCGCCGGGATCGTGTTCATCGTCGCGGTCATCTTCTTCACCGGCTTCATCCTTGGCCACCGCGGCCATCACGGCCACCACCACCACCACAAGCACCACCACCACGCGATGATGCAGCACCGCGGTCCTGGTGGGCCCGGTGGACCGGGCGGCGTCGCGCCGGGCGGACCGAACGCCCCGGGTGCTACCACCGCGCCTGCGACTCCGTCGCCCGTGCGGCCCAGCGGCATGGCCCCGGGCCAGCTCCCCGCGTCGGTCTTCCACTCCGCGGCGGCCTCGCACGCAGCGCCGGGGCAGGCCCCGAGCATCATCGTGCTGACCAACTAGAACCCCATGCCCACGAGTGGCCCGGCGCTCTCCTCGAGCGTCGGGCCACCTGTCTTTTGCGGTAACCGCCGCCTAACCGCCGGGTCTCGATTCACAGCAATTTTGTCGCCGGGGGCCTGTTAAGGACATGGCGTGCAGGGCAATATGGCATGGCATGAGCGAGACACCCGAACCGCAAGCCGAGCCGACCCCAGCCGCCGCAGTCACTCCGCCACCGCCGCCACCGCAGCGGGTGAAGCCGCCGCGGCTCTACACGGCGGCGGCCTGGGTGGTGATCGTCGCGGGCATCGTGTTCATCATCTCGTCGGTGTTCTTCGTCGGCGCCTTCATTTGGAAGCACCACTACCACTGCCACCATCACCACGGCATGTTCCACCCGGGCGGACCCGGCGGCCCCGGACCCGGCAACGGACCGTGGCAGTACGGCGGCCCCGGCCCGGGCAACGGCCCATGGCAGTACGGGGGCCCCGGCGGTCCCGGCCCGTGGTACGGCGGACCCGGTGGTCCTGGACCCGACAATGGGCCGTGGGGACCCGGGCCCGGTGGCCCCGGGCTGATCGTTCCGATGCCCCCCGGTGGTCCGGGCGGCCCCGGCGGTCCGGTCTCTGGCCCCGGTGTCAGCGGCCCCGGTCAGCCGACGGCCGTCAGCCCCGCTCCCGGTACGCCCGCGCCGCGCCCTTAAGGGGCGCCCGGGCGCCTGGCATGATCGCTGCATGACCATGCGGGCCACGCAGGTTTACCGGGGCGTCCTCACCATCGGCTTCGCGTGGGCGGCCACGATCGCGCCTGCGGTCGCGGCCGCGCACCCGTCGGAGCCCGGCGTGGTGAACTACGCCGTCCTCGGCAAGGGGTCGGTCGGCAACATCGTCGGCGGATCCATGGGGTGGGAGTCGGTGTTCACCCGGCCGGTGCAAGGCGACTGGGTGGACCTCCCGGAATGCAACAATTGGGCGGACATCGGGCTGCCCGAGGTGTACGACGACCCCGACCTGGCGTCGTTCAACGGAGCCGTCACTCAGACGTCGGCGACCGATCAGACGCATCTGGTCAAGCAGGCCGTCGGGGTGTTCGCCACCAACGACGCCGCGGCCGGGGCATTTCATCGGGTGGTGGATCGAACGGTCGGCTGTTCGGGACAGACGACCGCGATACACCTGGACAACGGCAGCACGCAGGTGTGGTCCTTCGACGGCGGGCCGGCGGGTCCTGCCGACGCGAGTTGGACGAAGCAGGAGGCGGGCACCGACCGGCGCTGCTTCGATCAAACCAGGCTGCGTGAAAACGTGTTGCTGCAGGCGAAAGTGTGTCAGGCCGGCAACGCCGGGCCCGCGGTGAACGTGCTAGCTGGGGCGATGCAGAACGCGTTGGGTCAATAGTCGAGCGATTGGGTATCCGTCCTTGCCGTCCGCCCACGAAGCGGGGGGAAGGGAATATGTCGGGGGCGTCTGATAGATGAAGCACTAGGCGAAGTAGTGCCGGATATCGTTCGATTAGCTGCGCAGCGAAGCGGTCCGCAGGTGCATGTTGAGGCTTGGGCGGGCCCGAAGGGATCGTGATATGACGTTCGCGCCGACCACTGCGGCGGACTCGCGGTTGACCGGTGCCGGCCCTGCCCCGGAGCTGAAGATCGCCGAACTGACCGACTCGGCGGCCGTCGCGCAATACATCGCCGAGGGCTGTCTGGTGGGCGCCCCGCTGGGGCGGGTGGGTCTGGAACTGGAAGCCCATTGCCACGACCCGGCCGACCCGCAGCGCAGACCCGGCTGGGACGAAATCGCCGCGGTGCTCGACGCGCTCCCCGCCCTACCGGGCGGCAGCAGGATCACCGTGGAACCGGGCGGCGCCGTCGAACTTTCCGGCCCGCCGGCCGACGGCGTGATGCCCGCGATTGACGCGATGCGGCGGGACCAGGCCGTGCTGCAGCCGGCGTTCGCTGAGGCCGGCCTGGGCTTGGTCTTCCTCGGCGCCGACCCGCTGCGACCGCCCAAGCGCATCAACCCCGGCTCCCGGTACCGCGCCATGGAACAGTTTTTCGCCACCAGCGACTCCGGGGAGGCGGGCGCGGCGATGATGACGTCCACCGCCTCGATTCAGGTCAACGTGGACGCCGGGCCGCGCGAAGGCTGGGCGGCGCGGGTGCGGCTGGCGCATGCCTTGGGGCCCACCATGATTGCGATCACCGCTAACTCGCCGATGCTGGGTGGCGACTTCACCGGCTGGGTGTCCAGCCGGCAGCGGGTGTGGGGGCAGATGGATTCGGCGCGCTGCGGCCCCATCCTGGGTGCCAGCGGCGACGACCCGGGCACCGACTGGGCGCGCTACGCGCTCAAGGCTCCGGTGATGCTGGTACACACCCCGGACGCCGAGGCCGTCACCCATTGGGTGCCGTTTGCCGACTGGGTCGACGGCCGCGTGTTGCTCGGTGATCGCCGCCCCAGTGTCGCCGACCTCGAATACCACCTGACCACCTTGTTCCCGCCGGTCCGCCCCCGGGGGTGGCTGGAGATCCGTTATCTGGACAGCGTCCCGGACGCATTGTGGCCCGCCGTGGTGTTCACCCTGGTGGCCCTGCTCGACGACCCGGTCGCCGCCGACACCGCGGCCGAGGCCGTCGAACCGGTGGCCACCGCCTGGGACATCGCGGCGCGGCTGGGGTTGCGTGACCGACGGCTTTACGCGGCCGCCAATGCGTGCGTCGCCATCGCGGCCGAGAAGGCGCCGGCCGAAATCGGCGACGCGATGCAGCGATTGGTCCGCCTCGTCGAACAGGGCCGGTGTCCGGGCGACGATTTCGCCGACCAGGTGATCGAGCACGGCGTCGCCGCTGAGGTGTCGAGGGTGGCGCGGCTGGCGCAAGGGGGACCGTGACTACTCCCGATGATTCCGACCCGCTGCGCCCGGCTGCGCCGCGCTTGCGATCGTCATGCCGGGAGGCTCTTGCCGACCAGTTGGCGCGGACGCGGACGCGGACCTTGCGGCTGGTCGACTTCGACGATGCCGAACTGTGCCGGCAGTACGACCCGCTGATGAGCCCGTTGGTGTGGGATCTGGCCCACATCGGCCAGCAAGAAGAGCTCTGGCTGTTGCGGGGCGGCGATCCCGCCCGGCCGTCGATGTTGTCGCCGGCCGTCGAGGGGCTCTATGACGCCTTCGTGCACTCCCGCGCCAGCCGCGTCGACCTGCCGCTGCTGTCGCCGGATCAGGCGCGGGCTTATTGCCGGACCGTGCGGTCCGCGGTGCTCGACGCCCTCGACGCGCTGCCCGACGACCCGGCCGGAGACGAGGCGGCCTTCGCGTACGCGATGGTGGTCAGCCACGAAAACCAGCACGACGAAACCATGCTGCAGGCGTTGAACCTGCGCAGCGGCGCACCGCTTCTGCGGGACGTTTCGGCGCTACCACCCGCCCGGCCGGGGCTGGCCGGCACCTCGGTACTGGTGCCCGGCGGTGAATTCGTGCTCGGCGCGGATCCCGGCGGCGAACCCTTCTCGCTGGATAATGAGCGCCCGGGTCACGTCGTCGATCTGCCCGCGTTCCGGATCGGCCGGGTCCCGGTCACCAACGGTGAGTGGCGGCATTTCGTCGACGACGGCGGCTACCACCAGCCGCGGTGGTGGTCGGAGCGCGGCTGGCAGCACCGCCACGCCGCCGGCCTGAGCGCGCCGCAATTCTGGAATGCCGACGGCGCCACCCGCACCCGATTCGGCCATGTCGAAGACATCCCCGCCGACGAACCCGTCCAGCACGTCAGCTATTTCGAGGCCGAGGCGTACGCGGCCTGGGCCGGCGCGAGACTGCCCACCGAGATGGAGTGGGAGAAGGCCTGCGCGTGGGACCCGTCCGCCGGTACCCGGCGCCGGTACCCCTGGGGCGCTCAGGAGCCGTGCGCGGCGCTGGCCAACCTGGGCGGCACCGCGTTGCGGCCGGCGCCCGTCGGCGCCTACCCCGCCGGCGCTTCGGCGTGCGGGGCCGAGCAGATGCTCGGCGATGTCTGGGAGTGGACGACCTCCCCGCTGCGGCCCTGGCCGGGCTTCGTCCCGATGCTCTACGAGCGCTATTCGCAACCGTTCTTCGACGGCGATTACCGGGTGCTGCGCGGCGGATCGTGGGCCGTGGAGCCGGGCATCCTGCGGCCGAGTTTCCGCAATTGGGATCATCCGTACCGGCGCCAGATCTTCTCCGGCGTCCGGCTGGCCTGGGACGTCTCCGGCGCCGGGGACCCCGCCTGATGTGCCGGCATCTGGGGTGGCTCGGGGTCGACGTCACGGTCTCCTCGCTGGTGCTCGACCCGCCGTTCGGCCTGCGGGTGCAGTCTTATGCACCGCGCCGCCAAAAGCACTGCCTGCTGAACGCGGACGGTTGGGGTGTCGGGTTTTTCGATGCCTCCCCGGATGGCGCGGTACCGCGGCGGTGGCGCAGCCAGGCGCCGCTCTGGGGTGACGTGTCGTTCGAGTCCGTCGCGCCGGCGCTGCGCAGCCACTGCGTCGTGGCCGCCGTGCGCTCGGCGACCGTCGGCATGCCGATCGAAATCAGTGCGACGGCACCGTTCACCGACGGGCAGTGGTTGTTGTCGCACAACGGGGTTGTGGAGCGGGCCGTGTTGCCGGCGACGTCACGGGCCGAATCGGTCTGCGACAGCGCCATACTGGCGGCCGTGATCTTCGAGCGCGGTCTCGACGCGCTGGGGGACACGATCGCCGAGATCGCGGCGGCCGACCCCGGTGCCCGGCTGAACATATTGGTCGCCAATGGCTCTCGAATGCTGGCGACGACCTGGGGTGACACGCTGTCCATCCTGCGCCGCACCGACGGCGTGGTGTTGGCCAGTGAACCCTACGACAACGACTCCGACTGGGAGGACGTGCCGGACCGTCATCTCGTCGAAGTCACGGCCGACGGCGTCACGCTGACGGCGCTGGATCCTCCGAAAGGGCCTTGATGACGCTGTCGCTGTCGAACCACCTCGCCGCCGACTCGGCGTACCACGCGTTACGCCGCGATGTGCTCGACGGCCTGCAAAAGACGCCGAAGTCGTTGCCGCCCAAGTGGTTCTATGATGCCGTTGGGAGCGATCTGTTCGACCAGATCACCCGGTTGCCCGAGTACTACCCGACCCGCGCCGAGGCGGAGATCCTGCGCGCGCGGGCGGCCGAAATCGCATCGGCCAGCGAGGCCGACACCTTGGTGGAACTGGGCAGCGGAACCTCGGAAAAGACGCGGGTGCTGCTCGACGCCCTGCGTGAACGGGGCTCGCTGCGCCGGTTCGTCCCGTTCGACGTCGACGCCAGCATCCTGTCGACTGCGGCCACGGCCATCCAGCAGGAATACTCGGGGGTCGAGATCAAGGCCGTCTGCGGCGATTTCGAGGAACACCTGACCGAGATCCCGGCGGGCGGGCGACGGCTGTTCGTGTTCTTGGGCTCGACGATCGGCAACCTCACGCCCGGACCGCGGGCGGACTTCCTCACCGCGCTGTCCGCCCAGATGCGGCCCGGCGACAGCCTGCTGCTGGGCACCGACCTGATCAAGGACACCGAGCGGCTGGTGCGCGCCTACGACGACACCGCCGGGGTGACGGCGGCGTTCAACCGCAATGTGCTCGCCGTGGTCAACCGGGAACTGGAAGCGGATTTCGACGTCGACGCCTTCCGGCACGTCGCGCGGTGGAACGCGTCGGAGGAACGCATCGAGATGTGGTTGCGGGCCGAACGCCGCCAGCGGGTGCGCGTCGGTGCGCTCGAGCTGACCGCGGACTTCGAGGCGGGCGAGGAGATGCTCACCGAGGTGTCGTGCAAGTTCCACCCGGAGAAGGTGAGCGCCGAATTGGCCGCTGTCGGATTGCGCCGCATGCGGTGGTGGACCGACGGCGCAGGTGACTTCGGGTTGTCGTTGGCCGTGAAGTGACCGTCGGCGGATCGCTGGCCGATCAGTGGCGGTCGGCCCGGCCCCCGGCGGCCGGCCTGCACCTGGACAGCGCCGCCTGTTCGCGGCAGAGCCTCGCGGTGATCGAGGCCACCGCGCAGCACGCTCGCAACGAGTCCGAAGTCGGCGGGTATGTCGCGGCCGAGGCGGCCACCCCGGTGCTCGACGCCGGACGTGTCGCGTTCGCCGCGCTGAGCGGGATGACCGACGCGGAGGTGGTCTT
>NZ_JAICZA010000015.1 GCF_025933915.1 Mycobacterium sp. | reverse complement strand
TCAGCCGCTCGATCACCATCGCCATGCCCTGCCCGCCGCCGACGCACATGGTTTCCAGACCGAACGTCTTGTCGTGGGTCTGCAGGTTGTTCAGCAGCGTGGCGGTGATGCGGGCGCCGGTCATCCCGAACGGGTGCCCCAAGGCGATCGCCCCGCCGGAGACGTTGAGTTTGTCCTCGTCGATCCCCAACTCGCGGGCGGAACCGAGTACCTGCACCGCGAACGCCTCGTTGATCTCGAACAGGTCGATGTCAGAAACCGACATGCCCGCCTTCGCCAACGCCTTCTTGGTCGCCTCGATCGGTCCCAAACCCATGATCTCCGGCGACAATCCGGAAACCCCGGTGGAGACGATGCGGGCCAGCGGGGTCAGCCCCAGCTCACGTGCCTTCACATCGCTGGTGATGACCACCGCCGCCGCACCGTCGTTGAGTGGGCAGGCGTTGCCAGCGGTTATCGTGCCGTTCGGCCGGAACACCGGCTTGAGCTGGCTGACCTTCTCATACGTGGTGCCCGGCCGCGGGCCGTCGTCGACGCTGACCGTGGTGCCATCCGGCAGCGTGACCGGTGAGATCTCGCGCTCGAAGTGTCCGCTCTTGATCGCCTCTTCGGCGCGGTTCTGGCTGCGTACCCCCCAGCGGTCCTGGTCTTCGCGGCTGATCCCGGTCAACAGCACGACATTCTCGGCGGTCTGACCCATCGCGATGTAGACATCGGGCAGCGCGTCGTCGGCGCGCGGATCATGCCACTCGTCGGCGCCCTCGGCAGCCGCCGCGGTCCGCGCCTGGGCAGCGTCGAACAGCGGGTTCTTGGTGTCCGGCATGCCGTCGGCGCTGCCCTTGGCGAACCGGGACACGGTCTCCACGCCGGCGGAGATGAACGCGTCGCCCTCGCCGGCCTTGATCGCGTGGAAGGCCATCCGGGTGGTCTGCAGCGACGATGAACAGTACCGGTTGACGGTGGTGCCCGACAGGAAGTCATAGCCCAACGCCACGGCGACCACCCGCGCGATGTTGTAGCCGGACTCGCCGCCCGGCTGGCCGCAGCCCATCATCAAGTCATCGATCTGGTGCGGGTTCAGGGCCGGCACTTTGTCGAGCGCGGCACGCACCATCTGCGCGGCCAAGTCATCGGGTCGCATGCTGACCAGCGACCCCTTGCCGGCACGGCCGATCGGCGAGCGAGCAGTTGAGACAATGACGGCTTCAGGCATGGTGGTTCCCTTCAGATCCCTGCAGATCCCTCAGATGGGGCTGGCTCGCTTGGCCACCGGGTGATAGGTCCACCCCGACGGGCGAGAACAAATCTAGTCGCTGCCGACCTCAGGGCACGAAGACGGGGCAGGTCCGGGTGCCGGACGCCGCCACAGCCGTGACATCACGCTGGCCCGGGTGTGGCGCTGGCCGAGGACCGGCGCCGCCGCCGGCACCGCCGGGTTGCGCGACGGGCGCTCCACCTCCTCACCCAGCACGTCGCACAGGGCGAGCAGCAGCGCGTCGGCCGCCAGCGCGTAGGCGGGTGCCGACGGGTGGAAGCCGTCGGCGGAGAACATCACGTCCGGTGTGGCCCGGAACTGCGGTGCCATCAGCCGCGCCAGCGGCACCGGCACACCGCCGGCCGAGCGGACCGCCGCGGTCTGGGCGCGGGCAAGCTGCAGGCAACGCTCGTGCGCCAGCGACCGCAGCGGTTGCGGAATGGCGCTGATGAACCCCAGATCCGGGCAGGTGCCGACGATCACCACCGCGTCCCGGGCGCGCAACTTGCGGACGATCAACGCCAGCCGTTGCGCCGACTGGCTGATGCCGTTCAGCGCGGTCACGTCGTTGGCACCGACCATGATCACCGCCACGTCCGGCGGCGCGCCGGCCACGAACATGGCGTCGACTTGGCCGCACACGCCTTTGGAGGTGGCGCCGACAATGGCCTTGGTGCTCAGCCGGATTCGCTTGCCGGTCTGCTCCGCCAGGCCCTGCGCGATCCGTACCCCCGGCACTTCGCCGGCACTCGTGCACCCGTACCCGGCGGCGGTTGAATCGCCGAAGATCATCAGGTGAAGGTCGGCCGTCATGCCGCGGCGCCACCGCTCCACCGGCCCGCCGCCGCGCGCGTACACGCCGTCGGCGCGGGGCGGGATGTCCCATGACTTGGGGATGATGGTGCGCGCGTGGGTCGCCTGGCCGACCAACAGACTGCGCGCCCCCAGGTAGGCGGTCCCTGTCGAGGCCAGCGCGCCCGCTGTGGCCAGGGCGATCGCCGAACGACGTGGCACCCGAATGGTCACGCAGTCAAGTTTAGGGCCGCTCCGGACTTTGCGCGGGCGGTGCGAAAAAACGAAGTGGTCACGGTGCGACTCAGAACTGGTATCAACTCAGAGATTTCATACGTTGCACTAAGCAATGGCTGTCAAGCTGAGAGCAGGGGGTTGGCTGAGCGCCTTGGCAAACGGCTGAACCGGACGCTCAGCTGACTCGTCACATGCTGTATCGCACTACAACGGCGTAGGAAGTGTTGAGCATGACCGCACCTAGCAAGGTATCGGGTTCGCCTGAGAACCCCGTTCGTGCCCTTGATGTCCTCAAGGCCCGTCGCGCCCAGACGCGCAAATTCGCGATCAGCGACGGCGCACCGGTCGAGGTCCTCGAGTCCGGCCCAAGCGTTGCTGCGCGACTGGCCAACCTGACGTCACGGCTGACGATTCGGCCGATTCTGACCGTCGGCAGCCATGTCCCCAACTTGCCGTGGCCGTGGGGTCTCATCGACCTCACCGCTCGGGTGCTGATCCCGGCGTCGGCCACCGTCCGCGAGACGGTGAAGTTGCCCAACGCCTCGGCGCAGCTGGTTCGCGCGCCCGGGGTGCTTCCCGCCGACGGCACCCGCCGGATCGTCGTCTACCTCCACGGCGGCGCGTTCCTGACCTGTGGGGCGAACTCCCACGGCAGGCTCGTCGAAGCCCTCTCCAAGTTTGCCGACTCGCCCGTGTTGGTGGTGAATTACCGGCTGCTGCCGAAGAATTCGGTCGGCATGGCGCTCGAGGATTGCCACGACGCCTACCGATGGGTGCGCCTGCGCGGCTACCCTCCCGACCAGATCGTGCTGGCGGGGGACTCCGCGGGCGGCTATCTGGCGCTCACGCTGGCGCAACGTCTGCAAGCCGACGGAGAAGGGGAAGAGGAAGTGCCCGCCGCGCTGGTGGCGATCTCGCCACTGCTGCAGCTGGCGAAGGAACCCAAGCAGGCCCATCCCAACATCGACACCGACGCGATGTTCTCCGCCGAGGCGTTCGATGCCCTCGCCGAGCTGGTCGCCGGCGCGGCCGGGAAGAACAAAATCGCCGGCAAGCCCGAAGAGATCTACGAGCCGCTGGAACACATCAAGCCGGGCCTGCCCCGCACCCTGATTCACGTCTCGGGCTCCGAGGTGCTGCTGCACGATGCGCGGTTGGCCGCGAGCAGGCTGGCCGCGGTGGGCGTGCCGGCCGAGGTGCGGGTGTGGCCCGGGCAGATCCACGACTTCCAGCTGGCCGCGCCGATGGTGCCGGAGGCCATGCGCTCGCTGCGTCAGATCGGCGACTACATCCGCGAGGCCACCGGCTAGCGCCGGCGCACGAAACCCGCAGAGTAGTTGTACGCCCCGCGAAACCGCCTGAGACGATGTGACGCATGCGGATCGCGCAGCACATCAGTGACCTCATCGGCGGCACGCCGCTGGTGCGCCTGAACTCCGTCGTTCCCGATGGTGCCGGCATCGTGGCGGCCAAGGTCGAATACCTCAACCCCGGCGGCAGCTCCAAGGACCGGATCGCGGTGAAGATGATCGACGCCGCCGAAGCCGGCGGACAGCTGCGCCCCGGCGGCACCATCGTCGAACCCACATCGGGCAACACCGGGGTCGGGCTGGCCCTGGTCGCCCAGCACCGCGGTTACAAGTGTGTGTTCGTCTGCCCCGACAAGGTCAGCGAGGACAAGCGCAACGTGCTGATGGCGTATGGCGCCGAGGTGGTCGTGTGCCCGACGGCGGTGCCGCCCGAGCATCCGGACAGCTACTACAGCGTCTCCGACCGGCTGGTCACCGAAATCGACGGTGCGTGGAAGCCGGACCAGTACGCCAACCCGGAGGGCCCGGCCAGCCACTACGCCACCACCGGTCCGGAGATCTGGGCCGACACCGACGGCAAAGTCACCCACTTCGTCGCGGGCATCGGCACCGGCGGCACGATCACCGGCGCGGGCCGCTACCTCAAAGAGATATCCAACGGCGCCGTGCGCATCATCGGCGCCGACCCCGAGGGTTCGGTGTATTCGGGTGGCACCGGCCGGCCCTATCTGGTGGAGGGCGTCGGCGAGGACTTCTGGCCGCAGGCATACGACCGCACGGTGCCCGACGAGATCATCGCGGTTTCCGACTCGGACTCGTTCGACATGACCCGGCGCCTGGCCCGCGAAGAAGCGATGCTAGTCGGCGGGTCGTGCGGGATGGCGGTGGTCGCCGCGCTGCGGGTCGCCGAGGACGCCGGACCCGACTCGCTGGTCGTGGTCTTGCTGCCCGACGGCGGGCGGGGCTACATGTCGAAGATCTTCAACGACGCCTGGATGTCGTCGTACGGGTTCCTGCGCAGCCGCCTCGACGGGTCGACCCAGCAGTCCAGGGTCGGCGACGTGCTGCGCCGCAAGTCCGGTGAGCTGCCTGACCTGGTGCACACCCACCCGTCCGAGACCGTGCGTGACGCCATCGGCATCCTGCGCGAGTACGGAGTGTCCCAGATGCCGGTGGTCGGCGCCGAACCGCCGGTGATGGCGGGGGAGGTCGCCGGCAGTGTCTCCGAACGCGAACTGCTGTCGGCCGTCTTCGAGGGCCGGGCGAAATTGGCGGACGCGGTCGCGCTGCACATGAGCCCACCGCTGCCGATGATCGGCGCGGGGGAGCTGGTCAGCGCGGCGGGCACGGCGTTGCGTGATTGGGACGCGTTGATGGTGGTCGAGGAGGGCAAACCGGTCGGGGTGATCACCCGCTATGACCTGTTGGGCTTCCTCTCCGAGGGGCCTCGTGGACTGAGCGGGCGCCGGTAGCGCGCGGCGGCCCGGCGGGTGACGCGCGTCTCGCCCGGCGGTGAAACCCTCAGGTACGGTAATTCGGCCAGTCCAGCTAGAGACGTCCGGCTGTTCCGCAGTGGAAGGTTGCCCATGACCGATCAACCGCCGCCCGGCGGCGCATACCCGCCACCTCCCTCGTCGCCCGGTCCGTCCGGTGGACAGCAGCCACCCTCCGGTGGGCAGGAGATCCCGCCCCCGCCGCCACCCATCCCTCCGGCGCCCGGTGGTTCCTATCCGCCGCCCCCGCCGCCGTCCGGTGGTTCCTATCCGCCGCCCCCGCCTCCGTCCGGTGGATACGCGCCGCCGCCGCCGGGCCCGGCGATCCGCACACTGCCGACGCAGGACTACACGCCGTGGCTGACCCGCGCGCTGGCGTTCGTCATCGACATCCTGCCTTTCGCCGTCGTGTGGGGCATCGGTGTCGCAATCATGGTTGCCACGCAGCAGACGGCCTGCATCACCGACATCACGCAGTACGCCATCAACCAGTACTGCGCCACCCAGAACTCGACCCTTGGCATGGTGGCGCAGTGGCTGGCGTCGATCGTCGGGCTGTTCTACCTGATCTGGAATTACGGCTACAGGCAGGGCACGACCGGGTCGAGCATTGGCAAATCGGTGATGAAGTTCAAGGTGGTCAGCGAGGTCACCGGGCAACCCCTCGGCTTCGGCATGTCCGTGGTGCGGGCGCTGGCGCACTTCATCGACGCGATCATCTGCTTCATCGGTTTCCTTTTCCCGCTGTGGGATTCGAAGCGTCAGACGTTGGCAGACAAGGTCATGACGACGGTGTGCTTGCCGATCGACGGGACCGAAAGGCCACCCGTCACCTAGGCTGATCGTCGATGAGCGACGAACGCAGCGGACAGCCCCACTTCAAAGGACTGGCCACCAAAGCGATTCACGCCGGCTATCGGCCGGACCCGGCGACCGGAGCGGTCAACGCCCCGATCTACGCCAGCAGCACCTTCGCCCAAGACGGTGTCGGGGCCCTGCGGGGGGGATTCGAGTACGCGCGCACCGGCAACCCGACCCGGGCCGCGCTGGAGGCCGCGCTGGCCGCCGTCGAGGAGGGCACCTACGGGCGGGCCTTCGCCTCGGGAATGGCCGCCACCGACTGCGCCCTGCGGGCGGTGCTGCGGCCGGGTGACCACGTGGTGATCCCGAATGATGCCTACGGCGGCACCTTCCGCCTCATCGACAAGGTCTTCACCCAGTGGAACGTCGAGTACACACCGGTCGCGCTGCATGAGCTGGACGCCGTGGCCGCCGCGATCACGCCGCGAACCCGGATGATCTGGGTGGAAACCCCGACCAACCCGTTGCTGTCCATCGCCGACATCGCCGCCCTCGCCGATCTGGCGGCCGGGCGGGCCGCGGAAAGGTCGGTAAAAGTGTTGGTGGACAACACTTTCGCCTCACCCGCGCTGCAGCAGCCGTTGGCGCTGGGTGCCGACATCGTGCTGCACTCCACCACCAAATACATCGGCGGACATTCCGACGTGGTGGGTGGCGCGCTGGTCACCGACGACCAGGAGCTGGACGACGCGTTCGGCTTCCTGCAGAACGGGGCGGGCGCGGTGCCCGGCCCGTTCGACGCCTACCTGACGATGCGGGGCCTGAAGACGCTGGTGCTGCGGATGCAGCGGCACAGCGAAAACGCCTCGGCCGTCGCGGAATTCCTCGACGGGCACCCCGCCGTGAGTGGTGTGCTCTATCCCGGTCTGCCCACCCATCCCGGGCACGAGATCGCCGCGCGGCAGATGCGCGCGTTCGGGGGCATGGTCTCGGTGCGCATGCGCGGTGGCCGGGAGGCCGCCCGCGATCTGTGCGCCAGAACCAAGGTGTTCATCCTGGCCGAATCGCTGGGTGGGGTCGAGTCGCTGATCGAATACCCCAGCGCCATGACGCATGCGTCGACGGCCGGGTCGCAATTGGAAGTTCCCGACGATCTGGTGCGGCTGTCGGTGGGCATCGAGGACGCCGCCGACTTGCTGGCCGATCTCGAGCAGGCCGTCGGCTAGACCGACCGCGAGCAGACGCAGAATCGCACGCGGAGCGCGTTTAGTGCGATTCTGCTGGGGGCACCTCCCGCTTGCGGGGGACTGCTCGCGAAAAGAGAAGCGACTAGGAGTGGTACGGCTCCGCGCTGACCAGGGTGACCTTCACGGTGTTGCCGTTGGGCACCACGTAGCTGCGGGTCTCGCCTTCCTTGGCGTCGATCAGGGCACCGCCCAGCGGTGAGTTCGGCGAGTACACCTCGAGCTTGCCGTCGTTGACGCCCTCCTGGCGGGTGGCGATCAGGAAGGTTTCCGTGTCGGATTTGTCGCCGTTGTAGTAGACCTTCACCACCGAGCCGGGCAGCGCGACGCCGGACTGCTTGGGCGCTTCGCCGACCTTGGCGTTGTTGAGCAGATCCTGCAGCTGGCGAATCCGGGCCTCCTGCTGGCCCTGCTCTTCGCGGGCGGCGTGGTAGCCGCCGTTTTCGCGCAGGTCGCCCTCCTCGCGGCGGTCGTTGATCTCCGCGGCGATGACCGGACGATTCGCGATCAACTGGTCGAGCTCGGTCTTGAGTCGGTCGTGTGACTCCTGGGTCAGCCAGGTCACCGAAGTGTCCGTCATCTCGTCGTGCTCCTCGTATGTCGTTCCGCGAGTCCGCTTAAGTCCTGTTATTCCGCCGTCGGAAGCGTGCGGGTCATCCCCGTGTGCTGCGGCGCCGCGGTGCTAACGGCCGCTAATGCAGCAACACGGTCCCAACCGGAACCGTGCATTCACCCATGTTACCACCGCGCAAACAGTTGATGACTCCATATTCGCTGTTCGGCGTCGATCGCAACCGGTCAGGACGGGCGCAGGTAAGCCGGCACATCGGTGCCGCACCCATAGATGTCGGCCACCGCCGGCGGCTGGGAGGATTTGACCGTCGTCGTCACCTGCACGGTGGCGGCGTCGGACGGTGGCACCAGCAGTTCGCGCCGTCCCGTCTCGCTGCCGTCAGCGGAGCGCACCCGCACGATGCAGTCCACCGGCCGCGACGGATTCGATCGGGTCACGCTGATTGTGATCGACGCCGTCTGGTCGTCGATCACCCGATAGCCGGCCAGCGATCCCTTGACGTCAGCGGTGCCGAACCGCTGGTAGCCGACGACGGCCACGACCAGCCCGGCCACGACGGCCAGCGCGCCCACCGCGACGATCGCCCACCGCCGGGGGATGCGCGCCAGCCGGGAACGCCCGTAACGGGCCTCCGGACGCGGAGTAGGGGTTTCGGTCATGCCTGGTTGTGCCTGATTGTCGGCTGCCGGGCACCGGCCGACAGCAATGCATCGATGTGGAACTGGAATTATAGGGTCAGACCGGGCGACCACCAGAGGTGACAAGGGGGCACGTGAGCGAATTGCGGTTGATGGCGGTGCACGCCCACCCCGACGACGAGTCCAGCAAGGGCGCGGCCACCTTGGCCCGCTACGCCGACGAAGGCCACCGGGTGCTGGTGGTGACCCTGACCGGCGGTGAGCGCGGCGACATCCTCAACCCGGCGATGGACCTGCCCGAGGTGCACGGGCACATCGCCGAAATCCGCCGTGACGAGATGGCCAAGGCCGCCGAGATCCTTGGGGTGGAGCACACCTGGCTCGGCTTCGTCGACTCCGGGTTGCCCAAGGGCGACCCGCCGCCTCCGCTGCCGGAGGGATGTTTCGCGCTGGTGCCGCTGGACGAGCCGATCGGGGCGCTGGTTCGCGCGGTACGCGAGTTCCGGCCGCACGTGATGACCACGTACGACGAAAACGGCGGCTACCCTCATCCCGATCACATTCGCTGCCACCAGGTTTCGGTCGGCGCCTTCGAGGCCGCCGGCGATTATCGGCGTTTCCCGGACGCCGGCGAGCCGTGGACGGTGTCCAAGCTGTACTACAACCACGGGTTCCTGCGGGCCCGGATGCAGTTGCTGCACGACGAAGCCCTCAAGCACGGCCACGAACCCCCGTTCAAGAAGTGGCTCGAACACTGGGACGCGGCCCACGATCCGTTCGAGTCCCGGGTCACCACACGCGTCGAATGCTCGGCCTATTTCAGCCAGCGCGACGACGCGCTGCGGGCGCACACCACACAGATCGATCCGGACCACGACTTCTTCGCGGCTCCCATCGAATGGCAGCAACGGCTTTGGCCCACCGAGGAATTCGAGTTGGCCCGCTCGCGCGTCCCCGCGCGGCTGCCCGAGGACGACCTGTTCGCCGGAATCGAGACCGACACGTGAATCACCTCGTTCTGATCGTGAGCGCCGTGAGCTGGCAGGCCGACGACGCGCCGCAACATACCGGGCCCGACTTCGGCAAGGCCAGCCCGGTCGGGTTGCTGATCGTCGTGTTGCTGTTGATCAGCACACTGTTTTTGCTGCGCTCGATGAACCGGCAGCTGAAGAAGGTGCCGGAGTCCTTCGATCCCCAGCATCCTGAGCCGGATCAGGCCGCGGACGAGGGCACCGACGCGCTCGACCCGGGCACCGGGCACCCCCCGGATCAGGCCGACGGAGCACCGCGACCCCCGGGATCCGATGATGAGCCAGGCTGATTCGTCTGCCACGAATACCCTCGGGCTGGCCACCAGCCCGTATTTGCGTCAGCATGCCGACAACCCGGTGCACTGGCAGCAATGGACACCGCGGGCGCTGGCCGACGCCGCCGCCCGCGACGTGCCGATCCTGCTATCCGTCGGCTACGCCGCCTGCCACTGGTGCCACGTCATGGCGCACGAGTCGTTCGACGACCACGACGTCGCCGCGGCGATGAACGCGGGATTCGTCTGCATCAAGGTCGATCGCGAGGAACGCCCGGACATCGACGCGGTGTACATGAACGCCACGGTGGCCCTCACCGGGCAGGGTGGTTGGCCGATGACGTGTTTCCTCACACCGGATGGCCGCCCCTTCTTCTGCGGCACCTACTATCCGAAACAAGCTTTCCTGCAACTTCTTTCGGCTGTCTCCGCCACCTGGAGGGAGCGTCGTGGCGAAGTGGAGGAGGCGTCCGACCATATCGCCGGCGAGTTACGCAAGATGGCCGGGGCTCTGCCGGGTGGCGGCCCCGCGGTGGCGCCGGACCTGTGTGACCGCGCCGTCGCCTCGCTGCTCGAGGATGAGGACACGGTGCACGGCGGGTTCGGCGGTGCACCCAAATTCCCGCCGTCGGCGCTGCTCGAGGCGCTGCTGCGCAGCTACGAGCGCACCGGGTCACCGGCGGCGCTCGAGGCGGTGTCGCGCGCCGGCAACGCGATGGCCCGCGGTGGCATCTACGACCAGCTTGGCGGCGGCTTCGCCCGATACAGCGTCGACAACGCATGGGTGGTACCGCATTTCGAGAAGATGCTCTACGACAACGCGCTGCTGCTGCGCGCATATGCGCACTGGGCCCGGCGGACCGGCGATCCGCTGGCGCGCCGGGTCACCGACCAGACCGCCCGGTTCTTGCTCGACGATCTCGCCGACGGCGCCATGTTCACCTCGTCGCTGGACGCCGACGCCGACGGCCGCGAGGGCTCGACCTATGTCTGGACGCCGGAGCAGCTGAACGACACGCTCGGGCCCGATGACGGTCGTTGGGCCGCAAAGGTTTTCGCGGTCACCGCGGCCGGCACGTTCGAGCACGGCAGCTCGGTGCTGCAGTACCCCACCGATCCGGAGGATCCGCAGCGGGCCGAACGCACGCGGGCCGCGTTGTTGGGCGCCCGCCGTGGCCGGGTCCAGCCCGGCCGCGACGACAAGATCGTCACGTCGTGGAACGGCCTGGCGATCACCGCGTTGGCCGAAGCCGCCGTGGCGTTGGACGAACCCGAGTTCGCCCGAGCCGCAACGCGTTGCGCGCAGGCGCTGCTCGATCTGCACATCGTCGATGGCCGGCTGCGGCGCGCCAGCCTGGGCGGCGTGGTTGGCGACAGCGTCGCCATCCTGGAGGACCACGCGATGCTGTCCACCGGGCTGTTAGTGCTCTACCAGCTGACCACCGAGGCGGCCTGGTTGACCGCGGCAACGGATCTGCTGGACACCGCGTTGGCGCACTTCGCCGATCGGGAGCAGCCCGGCCGCTGGTTCGACACCGCCGACGATGCCGAGCAGTTGATGCTCCGGCCGGCCGACCCGCTGGACGGGGCGACCCCGTCGGGCGCGTCGTCGATCACCGAGGCGCTGCTGATCGCGGCGCACCTGGTCGACGGGGAGCGCGCCGAGCGGTATTTGCGGGCGGCGGGCGACTCGCTGCGCGCGCACTCGGTGCTGCTGGACGGCGCGCCGCGCTCGGCCGGACATTGGCTGGCCGTCGCGGAGGCCGCGGTCCGCGGACCGTTGCAGATCGCGGTGGCCTGTGACCCGTCGCGGTCGGCGCTGCTTGCCGACGCGCGACGGCTGGCGCCCGGCGGGGCGATCGTCGTGGGCGGGGAAGTGGATTCGTCGGCGCTGCTGGCCGGCCGGGACCGGGTGGCCAGCGCCGACGCCGCCTACGTCTGTCGCGGGCGGGTCTGCGACCTACCGGTCACCGGGACGGCCGAACTGGCGGCGGCCCTGGGTGTTTGAGGACGGTAGTCCGGCGGCTACCCTGCGTCCCATGCCGAATGCCGCCAGGGCCGAAGCGATCAGAAACACGGTCCACCGCTACATCGAACTGGTCGCCAAGGGCAGCGCCGACGACCTGGTCGAGTTGTACGCCGATGACGCCACCGTCGAGGACCCGGTCGGCGGCGAGGTGCACATCGGGCACCAGGCGATTCACGGCTTTTACTCGGCGGTCGACAACCTGCAGCGCGAATGCGAGCTGGTGTCGCTGCGCGTGGCCGGCAACGAGGCCGCTTTCCAGTTCCGGCTGACGGTGACCGCCGGCGGGCACCGGATGGTGATCGAGCCGATCGACGTCATGGTCTTCGACGGCAGCGGGAAGATCGCCGCGATGAAGGCGTACTGGTCGCCCGACGACGACGTCCCGCAGGTTTAGGCTCCCAGCAGCCAGGCGTGGTCGCTCGTGTAGAAGACGGCGAACCACATGGCGATGTAGTGCAGAATCGCCGCGATCGCGGTGAACGCGTGGAAGAACTCGTGATAGCCGAATGTCCGCGGCCACGGGTCGGGCCAGCGCAACCCGTAGAAAATGCCACCAACGCTGTAGAACACACCGCCCACCGCCAGCAGCACCATCGCGGCCACACCGGCCTGGTGCAGGATCGTCGGGGCATACCAGATGGCCACCCAGCCCAGCAGCAGATAGAGCGGCACACCCAGCCAGCGCGGCGCCGTCGGCCAGCACAACTTCAACGTGATGCCCGCCAGCGCGCCGCCCCACACGATGCACAGCACCACCACGCCGGTGTCCTGCGGCATCACCAGCCGCGCGAACGGCGTGTAGCTGCCGGCGATGAACACGAAGATCATCGAATGGTCGAGCCGCTTCATCCGGATCCGGGCCAGATCTGATTTCCAGTGCACCCGGTGATAGGTGGCGCTGACCGCGAACAGCGCCACCGTGCAGGCCGCGTAAATCAGCGTCGAATGACCGGCGCGGGGCGAGGACGCGGCCCACGACACCGACACCAGCGTGGCGCCGGCGATGACGGCCAGCCACGCCGAGTAGAAGTGGATCCAGCCGCGCAGCCGGGGCTTGCTCAGAACCTGGGCGGCGCCCTCGACGAGCTGCTCGACGGTGTTGCCCGGAACGATCGACTCGTTCCCGGGCTCCGGGTTGGGGGCGGTGCTGGTCTGGCTGTTCATGGCTCCTGTGTTTTGTCTTCGCAACGAGGGGTCCCGCAGGCGCGGTGGCGGGGCCGCGTAAGAGCCAGAGTAGCCAGGGATGGTTACGGCACAGTGTCGACTTCTCACGGGACTTCTCATCTGACCGCGCCGGAATTGGAACCCGGATTCCATCGCCGCTGGCAGTAGGGTGGGTGTTCGTGGAAATCATCCCGCCGCGACTCAAAGAGCCGCTGTATCGGATCTACGAAATGCGGCTGCGGCAGGGCCTGACCGCTTCCAAGTCGGAACTTCCCCGCCACATCGCCGTGTTGTGCGACGGGAACCGGCGCTGGGCGCGCGACGCGGGATACGACGACGTGAGCTACGGCTACCGGATGGGTGCCCTCAAGATCGCCGAGATGCTGCGCTGGTGTCAGGACGCCGGCATCGAAATGACCACCGTGTACCTGCTTTCCACGGAAAACCTGCAACGGGATCCCGAAGAGCTGGCCGGGCTCATCGAGATCATCACCGACGTCGTCGAGGAGATCTGCGCACCCGCCAATCGCTGGAGTGTGCGCACCGTCGGCGACCTCGAGTTGCTCGGCGAGCAACCGGCCCGCCGGCTGCGCGGGGCCGTGGAGTCCACGCCGGTCGTGGCGTCCTTCCATGTCAACGTCGCCGTCGGCTACGGTGGCCGCCGAGAAATCGTCGACGCGGTGCGTTCGCTGTTGAGCAAGGAGCTCGCCAACGGCGCGTCGGCCGAAGAGCTGATCGACACGGTCACCGTCGATGCGATCTCGGAAAATCTCTACACCTCCGGTCAGCCCGATCCCGACCTGGTGATCCGCACGTCGGGCGAGCAGCGGCTGTCCGGTTTTCTGCTGTGGCAGAGCGCGTACTCCGAGATGTGGTTCACCGAAGCGCACTGGCCCGCGTTCCGCCGGGTCGACTTCCTGCGCGCGCTGCGTGACTACACCCAGCGGCATCGCCGCCACGGCAAGTAGCCCCCCGGACGAAGCCTCGCGCGGTTGCTTCTGTGACTCCTGGGGCCGCTGAGCTCCGCCGGACTGGCGCGTGTCAAATATTTACCCGCCAACGGGAATAGCCGGGTGAACCACCTCGTCGTTGTATCCATGGCATTAGCGCCATGAGTCGATATGGCGGTGCACCGGGGCACGTTCACAGTTCAAAGCCGTTCGACACAACCGGCCATCGCGAGGAGTAATCACATGATGTCTGTTTCTGGTGTATCCGGTCCCACCACGCGGCCCCTCTACGACTCGACCGACTCGCTGTTGCGGTTTGCCGTCCGCGCCGACGCGACGCTGACGGGATTGTTCGGCTTGGTCGTCGCCTTCATCGCCGACCCGCTCTCGTCGCTGACCGGCCTGACGTCCTTTCAGGAGTACTCGGTGGGGGCCTTCTTCGTCTTCTACGGCCTCGTGGTGTTCAGCCTCGGGGCGATGCCGGACCTGCGCGGTATCGGTATCGGCGTCATCGTCGCCAACGTCTTCTTCACGTTGGCCTCGATCGTGGCGGCCGAAGCATTGCCCCTGACCGCCACCGGGGTTGCGCTGACGGTGGCCAGTGCTGCCTCCATGGCTGCGTTCGCGGGGCTGCAATACCTGGGACTGCGTCGCCTCGAGACGGAGTAAGCGCCCACCGACCTAGAGTTTGCGCAGCCGCAGCCGGTTGATGGAGTGATCGGCGTCCTTGCGCAGCACCAGTGTGGCGCGGGGCCGGGTGGGGAGAATGTTCTCGACGAGGTTGGGGCGGTTGATGGAGCGCCAGATCTCGCGGGCGGCGGCGACGGCCTTGGTGTCGTTGAGGGGCGCATAGTGGTGGAAGTGCGATTCGGGATCGGCGAAGGCCGTGCTGCGCATGGCCAGGAACCGCGATATGTACCACTGTTCGATGTCTTCGATCCGCGCGTCCACGTACACGCCGAAGTCGAACAGGTCCGACACCATCAGGGTCGGACCGGTCTGCAAAACGTTGAGACCCTCCAGGATCAAGATGTCGGGATGACGGACCACATGCTTGGCCCCGGGGATCACGTCGTATTTCAAATGGGAATACACGGGCGCGCAGGCGTAGTCCGAGCCTGACTTGACCGAGGTCACGAACCGCATCAGCGCCCGACGGTTATAGCTTTCCGGAAACCCTTTGCGATGCATCAGGTTTCGTCGATCCAGCTCGGCGTTCGGGTACAGGAAGCCGTCGGTGGTCACCAGGTCCACCCGGGGGTGATGGTCCCAGCGGGCCAGCAGCGCCTGCAGCACACGGGCGGTTGTCGACTTGCCGACGGCCACGCTGCCGGCGACCCCGATGATGAACGGCACGGGCCGGTCCGGGTTTTGCTGCGGTTCGCCCAGGAATTCGGCGGTGGCGGCGAACAACCCCTGGCGGGCCGCGACCTGAAGGTGGATCAGCCGGGCCAGCGGCAGGTAAACCTCTTCGACTTCGAGCAGGTCGATTTGTTCACCCAGACCGCGCAGGCCGACCAGTTCCTCCTCGGTGAGGGCCAGCGGCGTCGACATACGAAGCGCTCGCCATTGCTTTCGGTCGAACTCCACATACGGGCTCGGCTCGCTAAGCCGCGGCATAGTGCAAGTGTTGCAGGAGCGCCCGCGCACCCGACGCGTGGGCTGGTGAAAAGTCGGCGCTGGATAGACTGGCGCCGTGACTGCTGCACCTGACGCCCGCCCTGCTGACGCCGACACCGCGTCCGTTATGGCCGCTTCGCTGGCCGACGTCGACCCGGATATCGCCGAGCTGCTCGGCAAAGAGCTCGGCCGGCAACGCGACACGCTCGAGATGATCGCGTCGGAGAACTTCGTGCCGCGCGCCGTGCTGCAGGCACAGGGCAGCGTGCTGACCAACAAGTACGCCGAGGGGCTGCCCGGGCGCCGCTACTACGGCGGCTGCGAGTACGTCGACGTCGTGGAGAACATCGCCCGCGACCGGGCCAAGGCGCTGTTCGGCGCCGACTTCGCCAACGTGCAGCCGCATTCCGGCGCCCAGGCCAACGCCGCCGTGCTGCACGCGCTGATGACGCCGGGGGAGCGGCTGCTGGGTCTGGACCTGGCCAACGGTGGGCATCTGACGCACGGCATGAAGCTGAACTTCTCCGGCAAGCTCTACGAGAACGGCTTCTACGGCGTCGATCCGACGACGCATCTCGTCGACATGGACGCGGTGCGCGCGAAGGCGCTGGAATTCCGCCCGAAGGTGATCATCGCCGGCTGGTCGGCCTACCCTCGGATTCTCGACTTCGCGGCGTTCGCCTCGATCGCCGACGAGGTCGACGCCAAGCTCTGGGTGGACATGGCGCACTTCGCGGGCCTCGTCGCGGCCGGGTTGCATCCGTCGCCGGTGCCGCACGCCGACATCGTGTCGACCACCATTCACAAGACTCTCGGCGGCGGCCGCTCGGGCATGATCCTCGGCAAGCAGGAGTACGCCAAGTCGATCAACTCGGCGGTGTTCCCCGGCCAGCAGGGCGGGCCGCTCATGCACGTCATCGCGGGCAAGGCCGTTGCGCTAAAGATCGCGAGCACTCCCGAATTCGTCGAGCGGCAGCGGCGCACCCTTTCCGGCGCCCGCATCCTCGCCGACCGGTTGCTGGCCGCCGATGTCGCGAAGGCGGGAGTGTCGGTGGTCAGCGGCGGCACCGATGTGCACCTGGTGCTCGTGGACCTGCGCAACTCCCCGCTCGACGGGCAGGCTGCCGAGGACCTGCTGCACGAGGTCGGCATCACCGTCAACCGCAACGCCGTGCCCAACGACCCGCGCCCGCCGATGGTCACGTCGGGTCTGCGGATCGGGACGCCCGCGCTGGCCACCCGCGGCTTCGGCGACGCCGAGTTCAGCGAGGTGGCCGACGTCATCGCCACCGCGCTGGCGGCCGGCACCGCGGCCTCCGAAGGGCAAGTGTCGGGCCTGCGGCAGCGCGTGACGCGGCTGGCGCAGGAGTTTCCGCTGTACGACGGCCTCGAAGACTGGGCGCTGGTCGGCCGCTGACCGGCGTCGACTCGGGTCGGACCGCCCGGCTGGGCGGGTTCGAGGACCAAAGTCACCAGTTGCGGTGACACGACCCCGGCGGTTTCATGAACCTGTGTACGCGGGTTACAGTTATCTCATGGCACAGAGACCCGTCGCTAACGCGCTGACCCTGGAACTCGAGCCGGTCGTCGAAGCGAACATCGACCGCCACCTGTCCACCGAGGAACTCTGGTTCGCGCACGACTACGTGCCGTTCGAACGGGGCGAGAACTTCGCATTCCTCGGCGGGCGCGACTGGGACCCGTCGTCGATGACGTTGCCGAGGCCCTTGACGGATGCCTGCGAGATCATGCTGCTGCTCAAGGACAACCTGGCCGCGCACCACCGCGAGCTGGTCGAGCACTTCATCCTGGAGGACTACTGGGGACGCTGGCTGGGCCGGTGGACCGCCGAGGAGCACCTGCACGCCATCGCGCTGCGCGAATACCTGGTGGTGACACGGGAGGTCGACCCGACCGCCAACGAAGAGGCCCGTGTCCAGTACGTGATGAAGGGCTACCGCGCCGACACCTACTCGCAGGTGGAAACGCTGGTGCACATGGCGTTCACCGAACGCACCCACGCCGTGTTCTGCGAGAACCTGGCCGCCAAGCTGGAGGAGCCCATCTTGGCCGGCCTCGTCGACCGGATCGCACGGGACGAGCGGCGCCACGAACTGTTCTTCTCCAACCTCGTCGCGCACTGCCTGGAATACACCCGCGACGAGACGATCGCGGCGATCGCCGCCCGCGCGGCCGACCTGAAGGTGCCCGGCGCCGACATCGACGCGTATGCGGACAAGGTGCAGAACGTCGCCGGGGCAGGCATTTTCGATCCGGAGCAGCTGCGGCAGGCGATCTCCGACCGCATCACCGCATGGGGGCTCGCGGACGAGCCCGCGCTGCGGCAATTCATCGTCGGCTGAGCCGGCCGGCACCTCGCCACTTTCGCCGCCCCCGGGGGTTCGCGGCTTGTCATGTCGGCGCGCCTGCACAGCGGGCACGCGGCCACGGGAGTAGCGTCGTTCTCGATGGTCAGCGTCATGCTCTGCTGCCAGGGCGGCACCTCCCGTCATCACAACGGAAGGACCGGCCCCGGTCCTGGTGCTGCGGTTCCCGTCGACATGCCTGTGCGGGTCCGCGCGGGCTCATCCCGCTCGAGGAGCGCTACGTGACCGATATCCGGACCTACGTGATCGACACTTCCGTGCTGCTGTCCGACCCGTGGGCGTGCAGCCGGTTCGCCGAACACGAGGTGGTTGTTCCGCTGGTCGTGATCAGCGAACTGGAGGCCAAACGCCACCACCACGAGCTGGGATGGTTCGCCCGCCAGGCGTTGCGTCTGTTCGACGATCTTCGGCTGGTGCACGGCCGCCTGGATCAGCCCATTCCCGTTGGGACACAAGGCGGTACGCTCCATGTCGAACTCAACCACACGGACCCGGCGGTGCTGCCCGCCGGCTTCCGCGGTGACAACAACGACTGCCGGATCTTGAGTTGCGCCGCCAACCTCGCCGCCGAAGGCAAGCGAGTCACGTTGGTCAGCAAAGACATTCCGCTTCGGGTCAAGGCCGCCGCGGTGGGGCTGGCCGCGGACGAATACCACGCGCAAGACGTCGTCGCCTCCGGGTGGTCGGGGATGCGCGAGTTGGAGACTGCCACCGACGATATCGACGCGCTGTTCACCGACGGCGAGATCGATCTGGTCGAGGCGCGAGACCTGCCCTGCCACACCGGTATTCGGTTGCTCGGCGGTAGCTCGCACGCGCTCGGCAGGGTCAACGCGGACAAGCGCGTCCAGCTGGTCCGTGGTGACCGCGAAGTGTTCGGATTGCGCGGGCGCTCCGCCGAACAGCGGGTGGCCCTGGACCTGCTGCTCGATGAGTCCGTCGGCATCGTGTCGCTGGGCGGCAAAGCCGGCACCGGCAAGTCGGCCCTGGCGTTGTGCGCCGGCCTGGAGGCGGTGCTCGAGCGGCGGACCCAGCGCAAGGTGGTGGTCTTCCGCCCGCTGTACGCCGTCGGCGGCCAGGAGCTGGGCTACCTGCCCGGCAGCGAGAGCGAAAAGATGGGCCCGTGGGCGCAGGCCGTTTTCGACACCCTCGAGGGTCTGGCCAGCCCGGCGGTGCTGGAGGAAGTGCTGTCCCGGGGCATGCTCGAAGTGCTGCCGCTGACCCACATCCGGGGACGGTCGCTGCACGACTCGTTCGTCATCGTCGATGAGGCGCAGTCGCTGGAGCGCAACGTGTTACTGACCGTGCTGTCCCGGCTGGGCACCGGGTCGCGAGTCATCCTCACCCACGACATCGCCCAGCGCGACAACCTGCGGGTGGGCCGCCATGACGGGGTCGCTGCGGTGATCGAAAAGCTGAAGGGCCATCCGCTGTTCGCCCACATCACCTTGTTGCGCAGCGAGCGATCGCCGATCGCCGCGCTGGTCACCGAGATGCTCGAGGAGATCGCCGGACCGCACTGACGGCGCCTCGCCCGGCCGCGAAACTGTATTCCACTACGGCCGCACTCGCGAAACGCGTCGCTAGTCGCAGTCTCGCGGTGAGTAGGATTTCACCGTGGCGAAACGACCCGACACTTTGGCCTGGCGCTACTGGCGCACGCTGGTCGGTGTGGTGGCGGCCGTCGCGGTCCTGGTGATCGGCGGGCTGACCGGTCATGTGACACGCGCCGACGACCTCAGTTGCGCGGTCATCAAATGCGTCGCTTTGACGTTCGATGACGGGCCCGGACCCTTCGACGCGCGGCTGTTGCGCATCCTGAAGGACAACGACGCGAAGGCCACGTTCTTCCTGATCGGCAACAAGGTGGCCGCCGACCCGGCCGGCGCCAAGCGCATCGCCGACGCGGGGATGGAAATCGGCAACCACACCTGGGAACACCCCAACATGACCACCATCCCGCGGGAGGACATTGCCGGGCAGTTCTCGAAGGCAAATGACGCGATCACCGCCGCGACGGGCCGCACGCCGACGTTGTACCGGCCCGCGGGCGGATTGTCCGACCCGGCCGTGCGCCAGACCGCCGGCCAATTCGGGCTCGCCGAAATCCTTTGGGATGTCATCCCTTTCGATTGGGCCAACGACTCGAACACGGCGGCGACGCGAAGCATGCTGATGACCTACATCAAGCCCGGCTCCGTGGTGTTGTTCCATAACACCTACTCGAGCACCGTCGATCTGGTGTATCAATTCATCCCGGTGCTCAAGGCCAACGGGTACCGCCTGGTGGCGGTCAGCGATCTGCTCGGCCCGCGGGCGCCGGGCAGCAGCTACGGCAGCCGGGAGAACGGACCACCCGTCAACGGTCTGCGCGACATCCCCGCCGGCGATATTCCCACGCTGCCCGACACCCCCTCCCCGAGGCCGATGCCCAATTTCCCGATTACCGACATCCCCGGGCAGAACTCCGGCGGGCCGAACAACGGTGCCTAAAACAAGTTTGGCTTCCGCCGCGAAAGGACGAAAGTCCGCTCGGTGGTGGATGTTTCACTATGGGTTTGACCTGAGTCTGTCTTACGTTCTGGCCGTCGTCGAGGCGGCCGCCATCTTGATCCCGTTGCGCGGCCACACCTCCGTCGGGGCCAACGACGACTTCGCGCGGCACAGCACGGTGCCGGTGGTGCTGCTCGTCGTGCTGGGCATCATCGGCGTCTCGGTGGCCGGCGCCTTGAGCCTGGCCCCCACGCTGCGTTGGTTTGTGGCAGGAGACGAGCCGACACCCGACCAACGCGACGCCGTGATGACGCTGGCCGGGCGGCAGTCGGCGATCCTCGTGACGGCCTGGGCGCTGAGCGGCGGAATCTTCGTCCTGCTGAATCTCGGTGGTGGGGCCCGACTTCTGCTGCCCATCGCGCTCGGCATTCTCCTCGGCGGCACGGCCGCCGCAGGCACTGGGATGCTGCTCGCGCAACGCACCCTGCGGCCCATCATGCGTGCGGCGACGCTGGGCGCCGAGCCGCGGCTGGCCGTACCGAGTGTGTACGCGCGACTGGTTCTGCTGTGGTTTCTCTGCAGCGCGTTTCCCATCGCGGTCATCGCGACCCTGGTTGTTCTCCGCTCATACGGGTGGCTGATCGAGAGGTCGGCATCGTTGGACGTGCCGATCCTGGTGGTATCGCTGGCGGCGCTGGTGCTGGGACTGCCGACGATGATCCTGACGTCGCGGTCCATCTCGGACCCGATCGGCGAGGTCGTCGACGCCATGGCAGAGGTCGAACATGGCCGGATGGGAACGTACGTCGGCGCCTACGAGCGTTCCCAGATCGGGCGGCTGCAAACAGGATTCAACCGGATGGTGGCCGGACTCGCCGAGCGCGACCGGTTGCGTGATTTGTTCGGACGCCATGTCGGGGCCGACGTCGCGCAGCGCGCCGTCCAAGAGGGCGCATCGCTCTCGGGCGATGTGGTCGAAGCGGCCGTGCTCTTCATCGACCTGGTGGGCTCCACCCAGCTCGCGGAAAGCCGTCCCCCGCAAGAGGTTGCCGCGGTACTCAACGACTTCTTCCGGATCGTCGTCAACGCCGTCGACGAACACCACGGACTGATCAACAAGTTCGCCGGTGATGCCGCGCTGGCCGTCTTCGGGGCGCCGCTGGCGACGAGCGAGCCGGCATCGTCGGCCTTGGCGACGGCCCGCGCGCTGGCCACCCAACTGCGGCGGTTGCCAGTCGATTTCGGCATCGGCGTTTCCGCGGGGCGCGTTTTTGCCGGCAACGTCGGCGCCGAAAACCGGTACGAATACACCGTGATCGGCGACGCCGTCAACGAAGCCGCACGGCTGGCCGACCTCGCCAAGACTTCCGACCGGAGAATCCTGTGTTCGGCGGCCGCCATCGATGCGGCCGCTGACGCCGAACGCGGGCACTGGGCCGAATGCTATTCCACGGTCCTGCGTGGGCGATCCGAGACCACCCACGTCTGCGCACCGACCGGCCCGGCCGGTTAGGCCGGTCGGGGTCGCGTCAGGATTTCGCGACCTTCAGCGCGGCGATGATCTTGCCGACGAGGTCCGCGGATGCGGTGTCGCCGATGGGTGTGCTGCCGATGAAGACGGTGACCGGTTTGGTGTCGACCGCGATGATGCTGACCGAGTCGCCTTTGACGTTGCGGGTTGGGTCGGCGATCGTGACGTCGGCGTCGGCTCGCACCGCCTTGGTCTGATCGACGGTGATCGACGACGTCTTGACCGCCCCCAGCGTGGGTGACGCATTCGCATACCCGGGCCCGTTGACCACGCACTGCATCAGCTTGGTGGCTTGCGCCGAGAGGTCCATGCTGGCAACGAAATTGGTGACGCCGACCTCGGCCGTCATCATCCACTGATTCGCCCCGGGCACGTCCTGGGCCACACCGAGCCCGCCGATCAGGTTGGGGCCCTGGTCGTCGGAGAACACCGTCCATCCGGAGGGCGCCGCGGTGGCCGGGAACGAGAGCTTGCCCGCGGCGATCGAGTCGGTCCGGGGCATCTCACCGCCGGACACGTTCGGCGTGCAATCGGTGGCGTTCTGCGCCGAGTTCTTCGGTTGGGAGACCGAGGTGCTCGTGGACGAGGGCGCGGCGCTCGACGGCTTGTTGCCGTGGCCGCCCTTCATCACCACGAGCGTCGCCACCAGCGCGATCACGGCCAGCACGACCAGACCGGCGACGATCAACCAGGGCAGCTTTGAGCCGCCGGGGGGAGGGCCCGGCGGGTAGGGCCCACCGGGCGGAAATGGTTGTCCCGGTGGCGGATACTGCGGCGTCTGGTACGGATTGGCCGCGGGACCGCCCGGCGGATACGGGTACGGCCCGCCGGGCGGGTAAGCGTTCGGACCGCCCTGCGGGTAAGGCCCCTGTGGGTAGGGGCCGGGGCCGCCGGCTTGCGGCTGGCCGCCCCAATTCGGGTCGTGCCCATACGGATTGCTTCCGTAAGGCCCCTGACCGTAGGGGCCGCCGGGAGGAGCCGTCATGGAAAACCACCCTTACTCTCATCGACCACCATCACCGCATGACGGCCGGCCTAGCCTTCTGGTTTGACCTCGTCTTGTACGCGGGCCATGGCCAGCACGTCGAGCCGGCGGTCGAGCTCCTCGATCGACAGCTTGTCGCCGATCAGGCCGCGGTCGATGACGGTCTGGCGAATCGTCTTGCGCTCCTTGAGGGCTTGCTTGGCCACCGCGGCGGCCTCCTCGTACCCGATCGCCGAGTTCAGCGGCGTCACAATGGACGGCGACGATTCGGCGAGCTCCCGCAGGTGCTCCACGTTGGCCGCCAGTCCGCTGACGCAGCGCTCCGCGAACAGCCTCGACACGTTGGTCAGCAGCTTGAAGGACTCGAGGATGTTGCGGGCCATCATCGGGATGTACACGTTGAGCTCGAAGGCGCCGCTGGCCCCGCCCCACGCGACCGCGGCGTCGTTGCCGATGACCTGCGCGGCGACCTGCGTAACCGCCTCGGGGAGAACCGGATTCACCTTGCCTGGCATGATCGAGCTGCCCGGTTGCAGGTCGGGCAGCGCAATCTCGGCCAGGCCGGTCAGCGGACCCGACCCCATCCAGCGGACGTCGTTGGCGATCTTGGTCAGTGAGACCGCGATGGTGCGCAGCGCGCCGGAGGCCTCGACCAACCCGTCGCGCGCCGCCTGCGCCTCGAACGAGTTTGCCGCCGTGCGCAATTCGCTCAGGCCGGTGGAGGCGACCAAGGTTTCGACCACCTTGGCGCCGAAGCCGTCGGGCGCGTTGAGTCCGGTGCCGACCGCGGTCCCGCCGATCGCCAGCTCACCCAGCCGCGGCAGCGTGGCGCGCACCCGCTCGATGCCCGCCTCGACCTGGCGGGCGTACCCGCTGAATTCCTGGCCGAGCGTCACCGGAACGGCGTCCATCAGGTGGGTGCGGCCCGACTTGACCACGGTGCGCCATTCGCGGGCCTTGCCCGCCAGCGCGTCGTGCAGCACCTCGAGCGCCGGAATGAGGTGACGCACCGCGGCTTCGGTGGCCGCGATGTGGGTTGCGGTGGGGAAGGTGTCGTTCGACGACTGCGACATGTTGACGTCGTCGTTGGGGTGCACCGTGACGCCATTGGCCGCCGCGATGCCGGCGATCACCTCGTTGGTGTTCATGTTGGAGCTGGTGCCCGAACCGGTCTGGAAGACGTCGATGGGGAACTGGTCGTCGTGCTGGCCGTCGGCGATCTCGGCGGCCGCGGCGATGATGGCGTCGGCCTTTTCCGGTGCCAGCAGCCCGAGGTCCTTGTTGACCTGCGCGCAGGCGCCCTTCAGCAGGCCCAATGCGCGGATCTGGGTGCGTTCCAGGCCCCGGCCCGAGATCGGAAAGTTCTCGACCGCACGCTGAGTTTGCGCGCGCCACAACGCTTTTGCGGGCACCCGGACCTCGCCCATGGTGTCGTGCTCGATGCGGTACTCGGTGTCAGCGGCGTCTTCGGAGCTGTTCAAGGCCATGGAGTGGCGTCCTCGTTCTTCGATCTGGTGGTCAGGGCAGGGGGTAGGCGGCCGAACTGTCGCCGGTGAAGTCGATGGCGGAGTATTCGTTGAGTTTCGAAAGCCGGTGGTAGGCCTCGATCATCCGGACGGTGCCCGACTTCGACCGCATGACGATCGACTGAGTGGTGCAGCCGCCGGGGTAGTACTGCACGCCCTTGAGCAGATCACCGTTGGTGACCCCGGTGGCGCAGAAGAACACGTTCTCGCCGGACACGAGGTCCTCGGTGGACAGGATCTGATCGAGGTCATAGCCGGCGTCGATGGCCTGCTGGCGTTCGTCGTCGTCCGTGGGAGCCAACTGCGCCTGGATGGCGCCACCCATGCACCGGATCGCGGCGGCCGCGATGATGCCTTCCGGGGTGCCGCCGATCCCGGCCAGCATGTCGGTGCCCGAGTGCGGCCGGCAGGCTGAGATCGCGCCGGCTACGTCGCCGTCGGTGATCAGCCGGATGCGGGCCCCGGTCGCCCGGACGTCTTCGATCAGCTGGGCATGCCGCGGCCGGTCCAGGATGCACACCGTCATATCGCGCACCGACAACGCCTTCACCTTGGCCACGGCCTTGATGTTCTCGGCGATCGGCGCGGTGATGTCGAGCACGTGCGCGGCCTCGGGGCCGACGGCGATCTTGTTCATGTAGAACACCGCCGACGGGTCGAACATCGAGCCGCGGTCGGCCACCGCGAGCACCGAAATGGCGTTGGGCATGCCCTTGCTCATCAGCGTGGTGCCGTCGATCGGGTCGACGGCGAAGTCGCACTCCGCGCCGTCGCCGTTGCCGACCTCCTCGCCGTTGTAGAGCATCGGCGCGTGGTCCTTCTCACCCTCGCCGATGACGACCACGCCGCGCATCGACACCGAGTTGACCAGCTCGCGCATCGCATCGACGGCTGCCCCGTCACCGCCCTCCTTGTCGCCGCGGCCGACCCAGCGGCCGGCGGCCATGGCGCCGGCCTCGGTGACGCGGACCAGTTCCAACGCCAGGTTGCGGTCTGGAGCCTCACCGCGCGGCCGTCCCTGCGCGGGGGCTCGGCCGTTGGTGGTGGACGAGCGGTCGCCCTCAACTGTCATGGTTGGTGATTGTCCCAGAAGCGGATCGGTCCGCTGGAACTGGGATACTCGGGGGATGACCGAGAAGCCGCGGCTGAATGCCAGCTCGGACGGCTATGTAGCCGGCGAGCCGGCCCCGCCCGCCGGACCCGGCCCCAGGCCGGCGAAGCCGCGGCTGCTACAGGACGGTCGGGACATGTTCTGGTCCCTGATTCCGCTGGTGATCGGCTGCGTGCTGCTGGCCGGCGTGCTGGGCATGTGTTCGTTTCAGCTCGGCAGCCATCAGGGCGCCGTCCCGTCGTATGACGCGGCGATGGCGCTGCGGGCGGACGCGGCGGCGCTCGGCTTTCCCATCCGCCAACCGCAGCTGCCCAGCGGCTGGCAGGCCAACTCCGGGCATCGCGGCGGTATCCCCAACGGGCGAACCGACCCGTCGACCGGCCAACGGCTGAACGCGCAAACCTCGATGGTCGGATACATCAGTCCGACCGGAATGTATCTGAGCCTGACCCAGAGCAATGCCGACGAGGACAAGCTGATCAATTCGATTCATCCGTCGGCGTACCCGACCGGTGCGGTGGACGTCGCCGGGACCAGTTGGGTCGTCTATCAAGGTTCGGGCCAAAGCGGCGCGGACGCCGAGGCGGTGTGGACGACCCGGCTCAGCGGCCCGGGAGGCGCCACGCAGATTGCGATAACCGGCGCCGGAAACAGCGATCAGTTTCGTACGCTGGCTTCGGCGACACAGTCGCAACCGCCGTTACCGACAAGCCGATAGAAGGGACTGGCGTGAGTGCACCAGAGGCCGATCTGTCCGGATGGTCGGCGGCACCGTTCAGCGGCGGCGGCTACACCCATGACGTCTACCGCAAGGGCGCCGGCCCCGGCGTGGTGCTGATCCCCGAGATCCCCGGTATCCACCCGGGCGTGCTGGCCCTGGGTAATCACCTGGTGGACAACGGTTTCACCGTCGCGATTCCGTCGCTGTTCGGTGAGCCGGGCAGGGCCAAGACGGCCGGCTACATCGTCGGTTCCATCGGGCGAGCTTGCGTGACGAGGGAATTCGCGGCGTTGGCGCTGAACAAGCAGCGACCGGTGGCGGCGTTCCTGCGCGCGCTGGCGCGTGACCTCAATGCCTCGACGCCGGGGAAGGGTGTCGGCGTGATCGGCCAGTGTTTCACCGGCGGATTCGCGTTGGCGGCCGCGGTCGACGACAGCGTGCTGGCGCCGGTGCTTTCGCAGCCGTCGGTCCCGTTCCCGCTCGGTGCCGCGCGGCGCCGCGACCCCGGCTTGAGCGAGGCCGAGCTGACCACCGTGGCGGATCGGTGCGCCAACGACGGCTTGTGCGCCATGGGATTGCGGTTCAGCGAGGACAAGATGGCGCCCGGCGAACGGTTCGCGACGCTCAAGGAGCGCCTGGGCGATGCGTTCGAGGTGATCGACATCGATTCGCGCCCGGGCAATGAGCACGGCTTCGGCAAGATGGCGCACTCGGTGCTCACCGATGAGGTCCGCGAGATCGACGGCCAGCCCGCTTACGAGGCCCGCAAACGGGTAGTCGAATTTCTCACCGAGCGGCTCATTTAGGAAGTGCGCATGGCGATCGACGACCTGGTGGTGGAAACCAGCTACGGCCCGGTCCGTGGCGTCGACGAGGGCCGCGTCAAGGCGTGGAAGGGCATTCGATACGCGGCGGCCCCGGTGGGCGACTTACGTTTCCGGGCGCCGCAACCGCCCGAGCGCTGGACCGAGGTCGCCGACGCCACCGCGTTCGGACCCGCCTGCCCGCAACCGGTATTTCCTAACATGCCGCTGGATTTGGGTGCGCCGCAGGGCGAAGACTGCTTGCGACTCAACGTCTGGGCATCCGGTGACACCGGGCCCGGCGACGCCAAACCGGTGCTGGTCTGGCTGCACGGCGGCGCCTACGTCCTGGGGTCGAGCAGCCAGACCCTCTATGACGGCCGCAGGTTGGTCGGCCACGGCGATGTCGTCGTGGTGACGGTCAACTATCGGCTCGGGGTGCTCGGCTTCCTCGACCTGTCGTCGTTCGACACCACGGGGCGACGTTTCGACTCGAATGTCGGGCTGCGCGACGCGCTGGCGGCATTGGAGTGGGTGCGCGACAACATCGCCGCCTTCGGCGGTGATCCGCGACGGGTGACGCTGTTCGGTGAATCCGCCGGGGCGGGCATCGTCACCACGCTGCTGGCCAGCCCGGCGGCAGAGGGCTTGTTCGCCGGCGCGATCGCGCAGAGTTCGCCGGCCACCTCGGTGTACGACCGCGACCGTGCGAACCGGGTTGCCGAAGCCTTCCTCGGCAAGCTGCGAATCGCCCCGTCCGAGTCGCAGCGGCTGGTCGACATGCCGATGGCGGGGCTCCTTGCCGCCTCGCAAGAAGTGTTCGACGAAGTGCCGGTGCGCAATCCGGGAACGCTGGCGTTCGTGCCGATCGTCGACGGCGACGTGCTGGGTGACTATCCGGTCAAGCTGGCGCAAGAGGGCCGCACCCATCCGGTCCCGCTCATCATCGGCACCAACAAACACGAGGCGGCGCTCTTCCGGCTGATGAGGTCGCCGCTGATGCCGATTACCCCGAGCGCGATCACGTCGATGTTCAACCAGATCGCCGCCGAACAACCCGATTTGCAGTTGCCCACCGAGGACGATATCGGCTCGGCGTACTCGCGATTGCGACGCAAGGCAAGGAGTTTGAGCATCGCGACCGACGTCGGCTTCCGGATGCCGTCGGTGTGGCTCGCCGAAGGGCACAGCCGGGTGGCGCCGGTGTATCTGTACCGATTCGACTACTCGACGCCGTTGTTGAAACTGCTGATGGTCAGGGCCGCGCATGCCACCGAATTGCCGTACGTCTGGGGCAATCTCGGTGCTCCCAAGGATCCCACGCTGAAGCTCGGTGGCACCAGAACCGCGAAGGCGGTATCCAAGAGGGTGCGTGCCCGTTGGATCAACTTCGCCGCGCACGCCAAGCCCGCGGGCCCCGCCGGTGAGCCGGAATGGTCGCCGTACCGGGCGAACGATCGTGCCTGCCTGGTCATCGACAAAAGTGACGCGCTCGCGCATGACGTCGACGCGAACATCCGCGCCGCATGGGGCAGCGAGATGGTGAGCTTCCGTTAGACGGATGCCTTGGCCGTCAACGCTTCTCGTTTCATCTGGTCGAACATGCCGACGTAGTACGGCAGGCATTCCGACAGCGCCTGCTCCGTCGTGAACAGGGGCTGATAACCAAGGTCGCGAGACGCCTTGGCGATCGAGAAGAAGTTGTCCAGATACAGCCGCTCGACGGCGAGCGGCTCGAGCAGCGGCGCCGGTATCCCGAACCGGAAATGCAGCCGCTGCCACCCCGTCATCGCCGCGCGCACAATCGGTCCGTTCACCCGGACCCGGGGCCAATTCTCGCCGCAAGCCTCGATCACCGGCCGGGCGAACTCGAACATGTTGATCGGCTCGTCGTCGTTGATGAAATACGCCTGACCGGGGGCGGTGCCGCCCGGCGTCAGATGCTGGGCCGCCAGAATGAAACCGTGAATCAGGTTGTGCACGTAGGAGTTGTCCAACCGAGCCGATTTGCGGCCGATCAGCACCTTGACGTGACCGGCGATCACGCTTTCGAACAGTTTGCGGAACATCGTCTGGTCGCCCCGGCCCCAAATGCCGCTGGGCCGAATCGCACACGTCAGGAGCCCGGCCCCACCATTCGGGGAGCCGTTCTGGCCCAATACAAATCGCTCGGCGATCACCTTGGTCTCGGTGTAGAGATCGTTGAACCTGCCGGTGTAGGGCAGCGTCTCGTCGCCGCCGGCGATGTTCTGGCCGCCCATCACGACGCTGTTCGACGAGGTGTAGACGAAGCGCTGCACCCCGGCCGCCTGCCCGGCCCGGACCAGGTTCTCGGTGCCCCCGACGTTGACGCCGAAGCTGCGCTGCCGGTACTCCTCGGTCACCGACGCGCCACCCATCAGGTCGATGATCGCCGCGGTGTGGAAGACCGTGTCGACGCCGTCGACCGCCTGGGCGCACACGGCGGTGTCGGTGACGTCCCCTTGCAGCACCTCCAGCTGCGGATGCGGCGGCAGCGGGGACGGGGCGCGGTCGAACGAGCGGACCCGGTGCCCGCGGTCGAGCAGTGTGGTCACCAGGTTGGCGCCGACGAACCCGGAACCCCCGGTGACCAGGACGCGGCCGAGTTCAGCCGTCAGTGCTGGATCACCCATGCGTGAAATCATAACTGAAACGTGTTCCAGTTCGGAAAAAATCTTTCACCCGTGCCCTCCGATACGACGCGATTCAGGCATTCTCGGCGTCGCCCGCCGCGAGCGCGTCCTCGATCCGCTTGCGTGCGCCAGCTAAGTGTTCTTCGCAACGTTTAGCGAGTTGTTCGCCTCTTTCCCAGAGCTGCAGCGACGCATCTAGGTCCAACCCGCCCTGCTCCAGCAGCCGCACGACCTCGATCAGTTCGTCGCGGCACGCCTCATAGCCCAGCTGACTAATAGGTGTAATGGATTCGTTCCCCTCCGGGCTGGCGGAGCTGTCCCCGCCGTCGTTTTTACGCGCCATCGGCCGGTCCTTCGCTGACCGCGGCCACGGCGCCGTCAGCCACCCGCACCCGCAACCGGGTGCCCACCGGCGCGTCGTCGACCGAACGCATCACCTGGGTCTCGGCGGGGCCGACCGTTTGCACCACCGCATAGCCCCGCGCCAATGTGGCCGCCGGCCCCAACGTCGCCAGCCGTGCGCTCAGGTGGCCGATCCGTTCGGTTTCGGTGGCGGTCAGCCGAGTGACGTCGCGGCGAATCGCCGACCGCGCGCGGTGAATCTCCTCGGCGCGCGCCGTCAACGCCGTCAGCGGCTCGGCCAGCACCGGGCGGCTGCGTATCTGGGCCAGCGCCCGCTGTTCGCGAGATACCCAGTTGCGCAGCGCCTGCGCGCTGCGTCGGCGCAGGTCGTCGATCAGCCGCTGCTCGGCCGCGGTATCGGGAACAACCTTCTTGGCGGCGTCGGTGGGGGTGGCCGCACGCAAATCGGCGACCAGATCGCACAGCGGGTTGTCGGGTTCGTGACCGACCGCGCTGATTACCGGGGTGCGGCACGCCGCGATCGCGCGGCACAGTGTCTCGTCGGAGAACGGCAGCAGGTCCTCGACGCTGCCCCCGCCGCGGGCGAGGACGATGACGTCGACGTCGGCGTCGCGATCGAGTTCACGCAGGGCGTCGACGATCTGGGCAACCGCGCCCGCACCCTGAACCACGGTATTGCGCACCGCGAAACGCACCGCGGGCCAACGACCGGCCGCCACGGTTGTCACGTCGCGTTCGGCCGCGCTGGCCCGGCCGGTGATCAGGCCGATCATGTTGGGCAGGAAGGGGATTGGCCGTTTGAGTCGGGGATCGAAAAGCCCTTCGGCGTCCAACAGCCTGCGGAGCCGATCGATGCGTGCCAGCAGCTCACCGACCCCCACGGCGCGAATCTCGCTGAGCCGCAACGAAAACGTACCGCGGCCGGTGTAAAACGATGGCTTGCCGCACACCACCACCTGCGTGCCCTCGGCTAGCTCCACCGGCGCGCTGCGCACCAGATCGCGCGGGCACGTCACGGTCAGCGACATGTCGGCGGCCGGGTCGCGCAGCACCATGAACACGGTTTTGGAGTCCGGCCGCATCGAGACCTGGGCAAGCTGACCCTCCACCCAGACGGTGCCCAGCTTGTCGATCCAGCCCGCGACCCGGATTGCCACCGCGCGCACCGGAAATGGGTTCTCTGCGGAGTTGGGTTCGGAAGTAGCGGCTGGGGTCACTTCGCGTTCGCGCGGGTGATCCTGTTGGCGAGCAGCGTCTGGAACGGTGCGCGGCCCTTGGTCGCCTGCTCGTAGGCCAGCAGGGCTTCGAGTTCGTCCACGCTCAGCGACTGCAGACGGGCCCGCAGCTGGGCCAGCGTCAGGGCCGCGTAGTCCAGTTCGCCGGCCACCGCCGGCTGGGAAACCGACGCCTTGGCCGCCGGCTTCTTGGATGGGCGGGCGGGTTTGGTCAGGGCGCTGGCGTCTTCGTGCGCGTCGGCCACTGAGTACAGCGCGAACCGTCCCTCGGCCCTGCGCTCGCCCTCGCTGCCGTCGGGCAGTGCGGGATATGCCCCGTCGATGGCGTCATCCACGTCCTCGTCGAAGGTCGCCCATTCCGGCTGCTCGTCCTTGGGCGGGAAAATCGACTCGAGCGTGCTGTCCCCCTTGATCACCAGCTCGGCGAGGTTCTGCTGGAAGCGCATCACGATGTGCGCCGCCTGACTGGCCAGTGTCATCGGGTACATCAGGATGGTTTTCGGCAGCCTGATGGTCTCCTCGACGGCGACTGTCGCCGCGCCGACCAGCAGCCGAACCCCATACGGTGCAGTAGCCATGGGTCCAAGATTGCCTTAAGCGGCGGCTAACTCCAAGCCCGTCGGCGCGAGCTGGCAGCCCCGTGGCGGCAGAACGTACCCTGGGGGACATGCCTCCGACTGTCGACATGGGGATTCCCGGCGCATCCGGCTCGGTAGCCGTCCCCCCGACCCGCAAGCGGGTGCTCCTGGCCGAGCCGCGCGGGTACTGCGCGGGCGTGGACAGGGCCGTGGAGACCGTGGAGCGCGCGCTGGAAAAGCACGGCCCGCCGGTCTATGTGCGTCACGAGATCGTGCACAACCGGCACGTGGTCAGCACGCTGGAACAGGCCGGCGCGGTGTTCGTCAAGGAGACCGACGAGGTGCCCGAAGGCGCCATCGTGGTGTTCTCCGCGCACGGCGTCGCACCCTCGGTGCACGCCGCGGCCGCCGACCGTAACCTGCGCACCATCGACGCCACCTGCCCCCTGGTGACCAAGGTGCACAACGAGGCCCGCCGATTCGCCCGCAACGACTACGACATCCTGCTCATCGGCCACGAGGGCCACGAGGAGGTCGTCGGCACCGCCGGGGAGGCACCCGACCATGTGCAGCTGGTCGACGGCGTCGCCGCCGTGGACCACGTGACGGTCCGCGACGAGGACAAGGTGGTGTGGCTTTCGCAGACCACGCTGTCGGTCGACGAGACGATGGAAATCGTCGAGCGGCTGCGGCAACGATTCCCGAAGCTGCAGGATCCACCCAGCGACGACATCTGTTATGCGACCCAGAACCGGCAGGTCGCGGTCAAGGCGATGGCGCCGGAGTGCGAGCTGGTGATCGTCGTCGGGTCCCGCAATTCGTCGAATTCGGTGCGGCTGGTGGAAGTGGCGCTCGGTGGTGGGGCCGCCGCCGCTCACCTGGTCGATTGGGCCGACGACATCGACCCAGCATGGCTCGAGGGCGTCACCACGGTGGGTGTCACGTCCGGGGCGTCGGTTCCCGAGGTTTTGGTGCAGGGCGTGCTGACGCGGCTCGCCGAGTGCGGCTTCGACATGGTGCAACCGGTCACGACGGCGCAGGAGACTCTCGTGTTCGCGCTGCCGCGCGAGATCCGGTCAGCTCGCTGAGCTCCTCAGACCGCTGGCGGCGACCCGCCGCGCCCGGCTGCGCCCTGTAGTGGCGACCCGCTACGCCCGGCCGCGCCGCGCTTGCGATCGCCACGGCCGCGCTCGCTGATCGCCGCTAGACGTCGTACTCCCAGGATTCGGCCGGGGGCCGTCCGTGCGCACGTCCCGGTGTCCGTGAGCGACTCCGGCGCTCCGAGTGCGGCTCGCGCGGCTGGTCCTGGGTGCCGCCGCCGCGGTAACGGACCTGGGAGATGGGGTGGTGCGTCCCGTTGTTTCCGGTCGACGGCGGCCGCCGGCGCCGCGGCTCGTAGGGCTCGCGGCTGTCGTAGCGGTTTTCCGAGCGGCCCGAGTTCTGGGGCCCGCTCGGGGGGTCGTACCTGTCGCCGTAGGACTCGAAGCCGTCGAAACGGCTGCTACGCGGCGCGGGCCGGTCGTAAGGCCGCTCGTAGGGATTGCGGCGGGTGCGTGGCTCGCGGCGCGGCTCCCGCAGCTCCGGGTCGCCCTCCGGCCTGGGCCGGCGGCGGGACCGCCGGGGTGGTTCGGCGGCGTCGTAATCGCGGGCCGACGCGGGGCTTCGACGGCTGCTGCTGCGCCGTGGCCGCTCGGCCGATTCGTCGTCGAGGGACGGTCGCGCATGCCGGGAGCGGGCCCGCGCGGCACGCGTGGAGGAGCGACCGTCACGCGCCGTTCGGCGGGTCCTCGCCGACGAGCCCGACGTGCGCCCGCGGCGCTCCCCGGGGGCCTCGTCGGTGTCGTCGGCGTCGGCGTCGGGCTGCAGCGCCGACTGAAGTTTGGCGCCGATGTTGCTGAAGAAGGACTTGACGTCGACGCTGGTGGCGCCGGCGGAGGCGCCCGCCGTCGTGCTGCCCTGGGCGTTTCCGAAATACCAGCGGGCCAGTCCGATCGCCAGCACGGCGCCGGCGGTACCCAGCATCAGCGGGAAGCGCTCGATCAGCGGATAGCCGCAGTTGATCAGCAGGTCTTTGAGGCGGCCGATCTTGGCGTCGTGGAACAGCCAGTAGGCGCCGGGCACCGCGCAGAAAAGGATCAGTGGCGGCTGGATGATCGTGGTGAAGATGCCGTCCTGGCGCACCGCGAGTACCGCCGCGACGCAACCCGCGATGTAGAAGCCCGCGAAGACGTGGGTCAGTTCCTTGTGACCAGCGTCGATTCCGTAGCCGATGGCTGTCGCGGTGACGGCGATGAGCAGGGCTGCGTACCAGGGGGCGCCTGGGATGTTGGGGTGGATCGAACGGTGAGCACTGTCCACCGTCGCACTTGCCCGCTGTGCTGACACATGTAGACCGTACCGGGAATGGGCCGAAAGGCCCGTAAATACCTCGTAGGGATCGCTTGGCGTGCCCTGTTCGCGCGCGCGATCGGCCGCGTGATGGTCCCGGTCGTCCGGCGCCGTCGTGACCCCTAGACTTGGCTCCCTGTGAGCCTGAGCCTGGGAATAGTCGGCCTGCCGAATGTCGGCAAATCGACCTTGTTCAACGCGCTGACCCGGAACAACGTGGTGGCGGCCAACTATCCGTTCGCGACGATCGAGCCCAACGAGGGCGTCGTGCCGCTACCCGATCCGCGGCTGGACAAGCTGGCGGAGATGTTCGATTCCGAGAAGATCGTGCCGGCGCCGGTGACGTTCGTCGACATCGCCGGAATCGTGAAGGGCGCCTCCGAGGGCGCCGGGCTGGGCAACAAGTTCCTGGCCAACATCCGCGAGTGTGACGCGATCTGCCAGGTGGTGCGGGTGTTCGCCGACGACGACGTCGTGCACGTCGACGGCAAGGTGGATCCGAGTTCCGACATCGAGGTGATCGAGACCGAGCTGATCCTCGCCGACATGCAGACGCTGGAGAAGGCGGTACCCCGGCTGGAGAAGGAAGCCCGCAACAACAAGGAGCGCAAGCCCCTGCACGAGGCGGCCGTCGCCGCGCAGGCCGTGCTGGACTCGGGCAAGACGCTGTTTGCGGCCGGTGTCGACGCGGCACTGCTGCGCGAGCTGAATCTGATGACCACCAAGCCCTTTCTGTACGTGTTCAACGCCGACGAGGCCGTGCTGACCGACGACGCCCGTAAGGCCGAGCTGCGTGCGATGGTCGCACCTGCCGACGCGGTGTTCCTGGACGCGAAGATCGAGGCTGAGCTGCAAGAGCTGGACGACGAGTCGGCCGCCGAGCTTTTGGAGTCCATCGGGCAAACCGAGCGTGGGCTAGATGCGTTGGCGCGGGCCGGCTTTCACACCCTCAAGTTGCAGACCTACCTGACGGCGGGCCCAAAAGAGGCGCGCGCGTGGGTGATTCATCAGGGCGATACCGCGCCCAAGGCGGCCGGGGTGATCCACACCGATTTCGAAAAGGGCTTCATCAAGGCCGAAATCGTCTCCTATGCCGACCTGATCGCCGCGGGCTCGATGGCGGCGGCCAAGGCGGCCGGCAAGGTCCGCATGGAGGGCAAGGACTACGTCATGGCCGACGGGGACGTGGTGGAGTTCCGCTTCAACGTGTAGTCGAGTTCCAGTTCAACGTGAGCAAGTAGGATCGCGCGGAATCGAGATTCGGCGACACGGGTTTCGGCGGCTGGTCTAATGATCGCCATGCCGCTTGTCGAACGTACGCTTACCGCTCTGGCTCGCCAGCTCGGTGAACCAACTGGGTTCGCCGGCCGGGTTGTCGGCCGGCTACTCAACCGTGGCAATCGGTCAATTGTCGTCGCTGCGGTCGCCGCCACGGGTTGCGGACCAGCGGCCGAAGTCGCCGACATCGGATTTGGCGGAGGCGTCGGACTCGACATCTTGCTCGATCGCGACGGCACGGTTGTTCACGGCGTCGAGATGTCGGAGACGATGCTCACTGAAGCAAAGCGCCGGTTCTCTGACGACATTGCCCGCGGGCGGTTACGTCTGTATTCCGGCCGGATGGAGAGCCTGCCTCTCGAAGATTCCGCACTGGACGCGATCATCTCGACGAACACGATCTATTTCGTACCGGACCTCGCCGCAGCTCTGAGTGAGCTGGTCAGAGTGCTGCGGCCGGGCGGGCGACTGGTACTCGGGGTTGGTGATCCGGATCAGATGTCCAAAATGCCCTTCACCCGCCATGGATTCCGGTTGCGCCCCATCGACGAACTTGTGCCGGCTATCCGCGAGGCGGGTTTTGGTCAGATTGAGGACAGGCGCGTCGGTGATGGCCAAGGCGCCTTCCATCTTCTGGTGTGCGACTTGCCGGGCTGACGCGGCGACTCCCGAGTGCACTGCTTGCAAAGCGGCGAGATGTTTATGGGCGACGGAACTCGGTGGAAGTCGAGGCTCAGTTTATGATCTCGCCGCGCTCGTCTGCTCGGATCGCGGCCAATCGTTCGTGCCACCCGCGAAGTGCCTCGGGCGCCAGTCGCGTCCAGTCGTCGACTTCCGCGAGGACTCGGAGCGGCTCGCGGCTGCGATAGGAGCGGGTCGGATTGCCCTGGAACTTCTTATCGGTGACGTTCGGGTCGTTCTCGAACTCACCGGTCGGTTCGACGAGGTAAACCCGCGGCGTGCCGTCGCCGGCCGCAAGTTCGGCCGCCAGCCCGGCGCCGTCGCGCAGGGCGGTGAAATAGATGTGGTTCATCATGACTTCCGGCCGATAGTTGGAACGGAAGCCTGCGCTGAGAAGATCGTTGACCCTCAGTTCGGCCTTTGTTCCGTGGAAGAACGGACCTTCATCCAGCACTGCCCCCATGGCCTCAGACTACGGGGGTTGCAGCAAGACTCGACGGGCGTCAGCTTGATACGAGCGGTGGCTGCAACGAATGCGGACGGGTCTGAGAACGCTCGCTCTCTCGCCGCCGTCATCAGCTCATCGTGTTGCTCGTAAAGCAGGTTGACGTTGAACGGTTTGAATGGGATTTCACTGGTAGGCTACTCCCATGGAGGCTATCATTGATTCCGGTGGCCGTATCGTCCTGCCCAAGCAACTGCGCGACGCGCTGGGGCTGACTCCTGGCGCGAAGGTCGACATCTCGGCATATGGGGGCGGATTGCAGATCACCCCCGGTGGCAGAACTGCTCGGATCGAGCGGGATGCAAACGGGCGCTTGGTAGCTCGCGCAGACACCGAAATTACCGACGAAATGATGTTCGCGCTGATTGACTCAGGGCGACGTTGACGACCGCGCCTGTCACGGCGGTCGACACCAGTGTCGCGGTACCACTGCTGATGACCTCGCACCGACACCACGCGTTGGTCGCTGCGTGGGCGAAGAGTCGAACCCTAGGTCTTTGTGGGCATGCTTTGGCGGAAACGTATTCGGTTCTGACCCGATTGCCTGGCGATGCGCGCGTCGATGCTTCCGATGCGGTGGCGTTGATCGATGCGAACTTCGCTGCGCTGCTGCAGCTCGGTGCGCGTTCCTCGCGATCCGCCCATCGAGAAGTGGCCCGGCGAGGGATTGCCGGTGGCGCGACATACGACGGGTTGGTTGCGTTGGCGGCTCGCGAACACGGTGCCGTTTTGGCCACTCGGGATGCACGTGCACGGTCCACCTACGAGGCGCTGGGCGTTGTTACCGAGGTGCTCGCGCACGACCGTTGATGTCGTTGGCCTTTGATCGTCCTATCGCGCGATCGGTGCTTTCGCGCAGAGTCGGCCGGACCTGGCGAACACGGTTGCCGGCGTCGCGTTGCAGGCAAGGAGAACGCTGCCGGCCCGATAATCGGGCGCGGCGGTTCGCACTTCGGTGGGGCACGACCGACTTCCGGGGAACGCGTTCGTGTCGGGGGCGGCGGTTAGCATCTTTGCGCACGCCACCCACGCCACAAAGGCCTCGACGAAGGTCTGCAGGAGGACCGCATGAAGTTCGTATCGACCCGCATCATCACCGCCGACGTGAAGCGGCTCGTGAGTTTCTACGAGATGGTCACCGAAGTGTCGGCCGTGTGGGGAAACGAGCTGTTTGCGGAGATCCCGACCGCGGTCGGCACGCTGGCCATCGGTAGCGACAAGACGGTGCCGCTGTTCGGTGACGGATCCGCCGAGCCGGCAGCGAATCGGAGCGCGATCGTGGAATTCATCGTCGAAGACGTGGACGCCGAATACGAGCGGCTGCGCGAGCGTATCGCCGAGGTCGTGACGACGCCGACAACCATGCCGTGGGGCAACCGCGCGCTGCTGTTCCGGGATCCGGACGGAAATCTCGTCAACCTGTTCACCCCGGTCACCGACCAGGCACGCGCCAAATTCGAATTTGACAATCGGCCCAAGGGCACACGATGACGCTGTCGACCACTCCGATTCAACGTCTCGACGGGGCGACGCCCATATGACATCATAAACAACATCAATGATGCGCACGGAGGTGCACGATGAGGACCACCGTCACGATCGACGACGACTTGTTGGCCAAGGCCGCTGAATTGACCGGCGTGCGCGAGAACGTCGCGTTGCTCCGCAAGGGATTGCAGACGCTGATCAGGGTGGAAAGTGCTCGCCGACTTGCCGCGCTCGGCGGGACGGATGCCGGCGCGGCGGCCGCTCCCCGACGCCGCAGTGGGACTGGATGATCCTCGTCGACACCGCGGTGTGGATCGATCATCTACACGCCGCGGAGATGCGGCTGGTCGAGCTGCTGGAGGTCGACCAAGTGGGCTGTCACGCGTTGGTGATAGAAGAGCTGGCGCTGGGGTCGATCTCGCGACGTGAGGTGGTGCTCGACCTCCTCGCGAATCTTCGCCAATTTCCGAGCGTCCAGCACGACGAGATCCTCCACCTCACCGATCGACGCGAACTGTGGGGACGCGGCCTCAGCGCAGTCGACGTCCATCTCATGGCGGCCGTCGCCGTGATCGAAGGTGCCCAGCTGTGGACGCGAGACAAGCGGTTGAGGGCTGCGTCGGCCGATGTGGGCGTCGCGCTCTTCGATGCCTGAGGTTGTTCGACGCGCGCTGCGGTCGAAGTCCGCTTCAACCTCTAGGTAGCCGGCGAAGGAAGGGATCGTCCTACGGCGACCTAGACGTTCCAGACAATCCGAACAACCACTTGCCCGGAGCCCGGCCCCGGGAAATCCTTGGGGGATGACGACTGTCAAACGATCGGGACCGTGGCTGCGGCGGGCGACGACCGTGCTGGTGTTGGCGCTGTCCGTTTCGGGCCCGGCCGGCGGCCCCGTCGCGCAGGCGGCGCCGGCCCCCACCGAGCACTGGTGCCCGGGCGATCCATGGAACCCCGCGTGGGGCAATGTCTTGGACTGGGACTGGAATCACTGCCACGATTGGCAACATCCGGGCGGGCCGACCGCCCCGGCGGGTTGGGGGCCCTGGGGACCCCCGCCGGCATGGGCACCACCGCAGCCACCCCAACCGGCGTGGGCGCCCGGGGCTCAAATGATGTGGAACCCGACTGACGCTGATTGGGGCATCTGGAACAACGGAATATGGACGCCCGTCTGAGACCACACCGCGACTCGCGGCAGGTCGCCTCGGATCGCTGGCGTTGGGCGGGTCGAATGGCTGACGGTAGAAGCGATCGGGCCGCCGATCGGCGCGAACAGTCTAAAACGCAAGTATTTCGCCGCCAAAAATATACCCGTGTGTAATAAATTTGCTTTAGCTGCGGCGTACATCATTGCCGGTTTAACGAATGACCTGCGCCACAAATTTTGGTTCGCAATAAATGTTATTGCTAGCCTCGCTGCCCATGGTCGTTATTGCAACTTTGATGTCGTTGATCAGCCAGGTCTCCGGCACCCCATATATTGCGGGCGGGGATTCTCCCGCCGGGACTGATTGTTCGGGACTTGCTTCGTGGATTGCGAATGCAGCGACTGACAGGCCAGTTTTTGGGGATCGATTTAATACCGGAAACGAAGAAGCCGCGTTGTTGGCGCGTGGGTTCCAATATGGGACCGCGCCCAACGCCTTGGTGATTGGCTGGAACGGCGGCCACACCGCGGTGACGCTGCCCGACGGAACCCCAGTGGCCAGCGGTGAGCGCGGCGGTGTGCACATCGGCGGCCCCGGCGCCTACCAGGCCGGATTCACGCATCACATGTTCCTTCCGATGGAGGTGGAGCCCGGTGGCGCGCCGCCGGATGCTTTGCCGCCGCCGCCGGACGCTCCTCCGCCTCCGCCGGATGCCCCGCCGCCGCCGGATGCCCCGCCGCCACCGCCGGAAGCGCCCGCCATTCTGGTCGATGCCCCGGAACCCCCGATGCCGGAACCGGTCGGCGCTGAATTACCGTTGCCCGACGGCGCGGTAATTGCGAATGCATAACAATTAAAACCCGTCGCGTCACCCGTTTCGGCCGGCGGTTCCGACGATGGTCATTGTCATCCGCTGCGTCGGCGAATAGTGAAATAGCACCGGTATCGATCAAAATGTGAGCTACGACACTGCCGCGCCAAAGTGGCGGAAGTGTGCGTCGCGGCGAAAGTGAATTCTGGGTCGGTTGTGGCATATGAGGGTACTTTGCTGCGGTTACCGCAGACGGAAAATGGCATCCGGCATCCCACCGCCGCACCGGCCACGGCCGGATAAGCTGGCGCTGCCCGCGGCGATCGGGCGGGCGCACCCAAAGCAGCGAATCTAGGCGGGGCCGCAATGATCTTTATCGTCGTCAAGTTCGAAACCAACCCCGAGTGGACCGACCGGTGGCCTGAACTCGTCGCCGCGTTCACCGCGGCGACTCGCGCCGAGGAGGGCAACCTGTGGTTCGAGTGGTCGCGCAGCCTCGACAACCCGGCGGAGTACGTCCTGGTGGAGGCGTTCCGGGATGGTGATGCGGGCGGCGCCCACGTCAACAGCGATCACTTCAAGCGGGCGATGCAAGAGCTCCCGCAGGCGCTGAAATCCACGCCCAAGATCATCAACCAGACGATCGATGGCACGGGCTGGTCGGAGATGGGCGAAATGGCGGTCGGCTAACCCTGCGCTAGCCGACCGCGATCTCGATTTCGTCGCCCAGCGCATAGCCCGGTGCGAGCGGCAGACTGTCACCGCTCCAGAACGAGCCGGGGTCGAACCAGTTCGAGTACTTTTCCGTGGCCATCAAGCCCATCTCCTCGTAGGTGATGGCCACCGTTTCCGCGCAGTAGGCCGCCTCCAGCCCGAGGCGCTGGCGCTCCTTACGTCGCCGCGTCGACTCCCGAACCTTCTTGTCCACGAGCGGGATCCCGCGCGTCCAGTCGTAGGCGTTCGGCAGCCTGCCGCGCAGCCACCGGCCGGTCAGGCGCATGGTGGTCGGAAACGCGGTGCCGTCCATGCGGGCGATGACACGCAGCAGCTTGTTCTCTTGTTCGCGGTTGGCCGGCGGAGTCAACTGGCGCAGCCAGCACCGCTGGCCGTAGCGCTGGGTCCACTGCATGACGGATTGCTGCAGATCGTTGAGTTGCACGCCACGGTGATTCGTTCCCGTCCACAGGTCGGCGAGCTTGTCCCCCAGTTCGGCGTGCCAGATCAGCGGCGGCAAGTCGTCGATGGCCACCGTCATGCCCACGTGGTTCACCGGGCTGTTCGTCAAGGTCTGGATGGCGCGGTCGGGTCCCGACCCGCCGCGAAACAGCCAAAGGTCGCCGGTCCGGGTTTCCTCGAGCGCCTGGTGCAAGTTGAGCATGTCCGTGTAAGCCCGTTCGCCGCTGCAGCTTTCGCCGATCTCGTCGCATCATGGGCCCGGCCGCACGTCGCGGTGCCGTGCGTTGCGGGCACACAAGTCAATCACAACCAGCGCACAACGACGGGGCTACGCATAGCCTGGTGTCATGCGCAGTGTGTGGAAGTGGCTGGGGCTGGCCGGCGCCGCCGGCGTCGTCGCCGGGGGCGTGCTGGTGGCTCGCGACCAGCGCAAGCGGCGTGCGTACACCGCCGACGAGGTCCGGGATCGGCTGCATCAGCGGTTGGCCGAGGACGACGGGGGAGATCTTCAGTCCGGATCGGGATCGGCCGAGGGCTCAACGGCGAACAATCGATAGGTGCCCGAAAAACCCTTCAGCTCGACGTCGCGGCCGCCGTCGAACCGGATGCCATCGGAGTCGGAAAGCGCGTCTCGCACCGGCTGACTCACCAGTATCTCGCCACCGACGGCTTGTGCCGCGACCCGCGCCGCCATGGCGACGTTACGGCCGAACAGATCATCGCCGCGGCGCACCGAGCGGCCCATGTGTATGCCGATGCGAACGCGAATCTCCTCGTGCCGCTTGCGATTTGCATCCCTGCGCAACGCGCGCTGCAGGTCGATGCCACATCGCACCGCTTGTTCGGCGCGCGCGAAGGCGATCATGAATCCATCACCTTGACTCTTCACCACATGGCCGGACCGCCGCTGCACGAGATCCGAGACCAGCTTGTCGTGCGAGCTGATCAGTTTGACCCAGGCCCGGTCGCCGATCCGCTCGTTGAGCGCGGTGGATTCCTCGATGTCGGAGAACAGGATCACCACCCGGCCGTCCGGGGTGACCCGGGCAAGGTCGGGTCGCTCGACTTCGGCCCAGTCCGCGAGGTCCTCGATCGAGCTGCGCACCGCGGCGCCGAAGCCCTCCTTGCGCATCAGGTTGGCGGTGTTCCACACCGTCTTGACGGCTTCGCGACCGCCCGACAGCAACCAGTTGCGGGCGTCGTTTCGCTGGCGCAATTCGTCGAGCTCCCGGTGGGTGCGCGCCAGCAGCTGCCACAGCACGACAAGCCCGCCTGCCTCGATCGCAGCAACCCCGGCCAGAATGTAGACCGAGACATGCAGCGCGTCACCCATGCCCGTCATCCTTGCAAGGCTGCGGTCCGCCTGGGTTGTCGGCCCGGTGAGCAGTGTCTAGGGTTGAGTCCGCCGGCCGCGGGTAGTGATCTCAGGGGTGCCGATGAGGCGACTTTCGGGAGGAGCGGTTTTGGTCGACGGCGACAGTGATCCATCTGACCTGCTGGTGATCTTCGGAATCACCGGCGACCTGGCGCGCAAAATGACGTTTCGTGCCCTGTACCGGCTCGAGCGCCGCGACGAGCTGAACCACCCGATCGTGGGTGTGGCCAGCGATGACATCACGACCGAGCAGCTGCTGGAGCGCGCGCGCGATGCGATCAAGGAGTCGGGCGAGAAGTTCGACGACGCGGTGTTCGAGCGGCTGGCCGGCCGGGTGTCCTACCTGCACGGCGACGTCACCGATGCCAGTCTCTACAAGGAACTCGCCAAGAAGATCAGTTCGGGTTCCCGTCCGCTCTACTACCTGGAGATGCCGCCGGCGTTGTTCGCGCCGATCGTGGAGAACCTGGCGAAGGCCGACCTGCTGGAGCGGGCGCGGGTGGCGATAGAGAAGCCGTTCGGTCATGACCTGGAGTCGGCGCGCGAGCTCAACGCCCGGCTGCGTGCGGTTCTCGATGAAGACCAAATCCTGCGCGTGGACCACTTTTTGGGCAAACAGCCTGTCGAAGAACTGCAATACTTGCGATTCGCCAACAACAGCCTGGCCAAGCTGTGGGACCGCGAGAGCATTTCCGAGATCCACATCACCATGGCCGAGGACTTCGGGATCGAGGATCGCGGCAAGTTCTACGACGCGGTGGGTGCGCTTCGTGACGTCGTGCAAAATCATCTGCTGCAGGTGCTCGCGCTGGTGGCCATGGAGCCCCCGGTCGGCGCCGGCGACGATGACCTGAACGACAAGAAGGCCGAGGTTTTCCGGGCGATGCCGGCGCTGGACCCACAACGCTGTGTCCGTGGCCAGTACCGCGGCTATACCGAAGTCGCCGGCGTGGCAAAGGATTCCACCACCGAGACCTACGTCGCGCTACGGACTGAGATCGACAACTGGCGCTGGGCTGGAGTGCCGATCTTCCTGCGCGCCGGCAAAGCGCTGCCGGAGAAGGTCACCGAGGTCCGGATGTTCCTGCACCACGTTCCCGGCTTTTCGTTCCTGCCCAACCGCCGGCCACCCGATCCCAACCAGATCGTGCTGCGCATCGACCCCGACCCCGGGATGAGGTTGCAGCTGTCCGCCCAAGTCGGCGACTCGTGGCACGACGTTCACCTGGACTCCTCGTTCGCGGAGGATCTCGGCGAACCGGTACGCCCCTACGAACGTCTGCTCTACGCCGCGTTCAATGGAGATCACCAGCTGTTCGCCCGCGAGGACGCCATCGAAGAGACGTGGCGAATCGTGCAGCCGGTGCTGGACAAGCCGGGTCGAATCCACCATTACGACGAGGGCTCCTGGGGGCCCGACGCCGCGGAGAAGCTGGTGCGTGGTCACCATGCCTGGCAGGAGCCGTGGCTGCCGCACGGTACGGCGACCAAACAGTAAGGAGACTTGAGACACGATGCAACTTGGGATGATCGGCCTCGGCCGGATGGGCGCCAACATCGTCCGCCGCGTAGTCACGGGCGGACACGAATGCGTGGTGTACGACCACAACCCCGACGCGGTCGAGGCGATGGCGGGGGAGGACAAGACCACCGGGGTGTCCTCGCTGCAAGAGCTCGCCGAGAAGCTGGCGGCGCCACGGGTCGTGTGGGTGATGGTGCCGGCCGGGACGATCACCACGGGAGTGATCGACGAGCTGGCCAAGACTCTCGAGTCCGGCGACATCGTCATCGACGGTGGGAACTCCTACTACCGCGACGACATCCGTCACGCGAAGACGCTGTCGGAGAAGGGAATTCACTTCATGGATTGCGGCACCAGCGGCGGGGTGTGGGGCCGCGAACGTGGTTACTGCCTGATGATCGGCGGCGACGACGAGGCTTTCGCGCGCGCCGAGCCGATCTTTGCGACCGTCGCACCGGGCGTCGACGCGGCCCCGCGCACGCCGGGCCGCGACGGCGAAGTCGCGACCTCGGAGCAGGGGTACTTGCATTGCGGGGCAGCCGGTGCCGGGCACTTCGTGAAGATGGTGCACAACGGGATCGAGTACGGCATGATGGCCTCGCTCGCCGAGGGGCTCAACATCTTGCGCAACGCCGACATCGGCAAGCACGTCCAGGAGGGTGACGCCGAGACGGCGCCGCTGTCCAACCCGGAGTTCTACCAGTACGGCTTCGACATCCCCGAGGTCGCCGAGGTGTGGCGGCGCGGCAGCGTGATCGGCTCCTGGCTACTGGACCTGACGGCGATCGCGCTGCACGAATCCCCGGAGCTGAAGGAATTCTCCGGGCGCGTCTCGGACTCCGGAGAAGGCCGCTGGACCTCCATCGCGGCGATCGACGAGGGAGTCCCCTCGCCGGTGCTGACCACCGCGTTGCAGTCCCGCTTCGCCTCGCGTTCGCTCGATGACTTCGCCAACAAGGCGCTCTCGGCGATGCGTAAGCAATTCGGCGGGCACGCGGAGAAGCCGGCGAACTAACAGCGTTTGATCAAGCCGGTCAGTGGCGTTTGACGAATTTCACCACGGCGTCGCTGAACGCGTCGTTGTCGTCGCCGGCCGCGGTGTGCCCGGCGTTGGACAGCTCGACGAACTCCGCGCGCGGCACGGTGGCCAGGAAGTGCCGAACGCCCTCGGGGCTCACCACGTCGGACAGCTTGCCGCGGATCAGCAAGACGGGAATCCTCAGGTTCTTGGCGGCCTGCTCGAAGCTCTCGGTGCGCAGTTCGGGATCGTCACCGGGCTTGGTCATGAATGCCGGGTCCCAGTGCCAATACCAGCGGCCGTCGCGCAGGCGCAGGTTCTTCTTCAACCCCTCGGGGCTGCGTGGCTTGCTGCGGTACGGCAGATACGCGGCGACGGCGTCGGCGGCCTGCTCCAGCGACTCGAAACCGTCGAGGCCACTGAACATGAAATCGCGGATGCGGGCGCTGCCGCCCTTCTCGAATCGGGGCACCACGTCGACGAGCACCAATCGGGTCACCTTCGCCGGCCCGGCCCGGTGCGCGGCGAGGATGCCGGTCAGCCCGCCCATGCTCGCCCCGATGATCGTCACCGGCCGGCCGATCGCCTCCAGCACCCGCAGGACGTCACCCGTCAACGTCTCGATTTCGTAGTCGGCATCGGGCGAGCGAGCGCTGTCGCCGTGCCCCCGCGAGTCCAGCGCCACCACGTGCAGCCCTTCATCGGCCAGCGTTTGACCGGTGTTCTTCCAGGAAAACCGGTTCTGGCCGCCCCCGTGCAGCATCAGGATGCTCGGCCGGCCCGCGGCGTCGGCGCCCCGATTCCATTCGTCGGCGACCAGGGTGATGCCCTTGATGCCGGCAAACTCCACCGTCTCGGGGCTGCTGCTGACGGTATTCATGCGTCCTGACGTTACATAGGCCGCATAAGCAGTCTTCCGCGGGCCGACGGCGCGATGAGTTTCCGTGGTCGCGGGAGTCGGTCATACAAACCCCACCAGCCACCGAGGAGGCCGCGGACATGCCATCGATCACGCCGTCGTTATGGTTCGACGACAACCTGGAGGAAGCGGCCAGGTTCTACACCTCGGTGTTTCCGAACTCCCACATCGAGGGGTTCAACCGGACCACCGACGCCGGACCGGGGGAGCCCGGCACCGTCCTGTCCGGCAGCTTCGTGCTGGACGACACCCGGTTCATCGGGATCAACGGTGGCCCGCACTTCCAGTTCAGCGAAGCGGTGTCGTTCACGATCCACTGCAAGGACCAGGACGAGGTCGACTACTACTGGGACCGGTTGACCGACGGCGGCGAGGAATCACAATGCGGCTGGTGTAGGGACCGCTTCGGGCTGAGCTGGCAAATCGTCCCGGATCGGCTCTATGAACTGATCAGCGATCCCGATCGCGCGCGGGCGGCGGCGGCCACTACGGCGATGTATGGCATGCGCAAGATCATCATCGCCGAACTGGACCGAGCCGCCGCGTCGCTATAGTGAAAACCGCTGATGCAGTGATGGTTTGACTACATACTTACTGCGGTCGGTGCTTCTTCAAGCGGCACGGGTTAGGTTTGTCCGTGCGGACGCGCCGAGCAGGGAGTGAAGATGGCTGAACCAGGCTGGATCGACGTGACCGGCCCTGCGGGGGATCTGAAGGCCCTCACCTGGGGACCGCGCGATGCCCCCCTCGCGTTGTGCCTGCACGGCTTCCCCGACACCGCCTACGGATGGCGCAAGTTCGCTCCGCGGCTCGCCGAGGCCGGGTGGCGCGTCGTCGCGCCATTCATGCGCGGATACGCGCCGTCGTCGATCCCGGTCGACGGCAGCTATCACGTGGGTGCGCTGATGGACGACGCGCTGCGGGTGCGCTCGGCTGCGGGCGGCACCGAAAACGATGTGGTCATCGGCCACGACTGGGGCGCGATCGCCGCCACCGGCCTGGCCGCCATGCCCGACAGCCCGTTCACCAAGGCGGTGATCATGTCGGTGCCGCCGTCGGCGGCCTTGCGCCGGCGTGGCGGCGGCGCGGCCGAGCGGGGGCGGCTGGCCGCCCATCTCGCGCGCCAGGTGTTCCGTAGCTGGTACATCATGTACTTCCAATTGCCCTGGCTACCTGAGCGTTCCGCCTCCTGGGTGTTGCCGCTGCTGTGGCGGCGGTGGTCGCCCGGCTATCGCGCCGAGGAGGATCTGCGCCACGTCGACGCCGCGATCGGGGCGCCGGAAAGCTGGCGTGCGGCGTTAGGACCGTACCGCGCCACCATTCGCAACACGCGGCCGTCGGCGCGGTATGCCGAATTGAACCAGCTGTGGACCGAAGAACCGGTGCTGCCCTGCCTGTACCTGCATGGTCGTGACGATGGTTGTATGACACCGGTTTTCGCGCGCTGGGTGGAAAAGGTGCTGCCGCCCGGCAGCGAGGTCGGCATCGTCGAACATGCCGGGCATTTCCTGCAGCTCGAACAGCCCGACAAGGTCGCCGACCTGGTGCTCGGGTTCATCGGCTCGCCCGGCTGACACCGTGCCGGGGCACCGGATGGCGGCCGTCGATGCGCAGTTCTACTGGATGTCGGCCAAAATCCCCAACGACGAGTTCTTGCTGTACGCCTTCGACGGTGAGCCCGCCGATCACCCGCGTACCGTCGAGCAGCTCTGCCGGCGGGCCAACGCCGACCCGGCGCTGACGATGCGCGTGCGCGAACGAGGCAGCCTGCGCTATCCGCAGTGGGTAACGGCGCCGGTGACGCCCGAGCAGGTGGTCTGCCACGACCTCGCCGGGCACAGCTGGGACGGCTGCCTGGCGGCGGTTGCCGGCCTTGCCGGTGACCAACTGGACATTCGCCGGATGGCTTGGCGGCTGCACGTTTTCACTCCGGTGCGGGGCATTCCGGGTACCGACGGCCCGGGCGTCGTCGCCGTCATGCAGGTCGCGCACGCGCTGGCCGACGGTGCCCGCGCCGCCGCCATGGCGGCCTGGCTTTTCGGCCGTCCCGATCCGGTGCCAGAGCTGCCGGTGCCGGGGGTGGGTTTCCTGCCCTGGCGGGCCGCCATCGCGGCGCGCGCCCATCGCCGGCTGGTGCGCGACACCCGGGCGGGGCTGCTGGTGGCCGGGGCCGGGACGCGGCCGATGCTGCCGACGAATGCGCGTCCCGACGGCGCGCGTTCGATGCGCACGCTGGTGCGGCACCGCTCGCGGATGCCCGGCCCCACGGTCACCGTCGGCGTGCTGAGCGCGATCTCGGCAGCCCTGTCCAATTGCCTTGGCGGGCAGGTCGATTCGCTGGGCGCCGAAGTGCCGATGGCCAAACCCGGGGCTCCGAAGACCCATAACCATTTCGGTAACGTCGTGGTGGGGCTGTACCCGGCGCTGGGTCCGGAGGCCCGCGCCGAGCGGATCGCGACCGACCTGGCCAACGGGCGACGCCGATTTGGGCATCCGGCCGCCCGTGCCGCCGACCGCGCTTTCGCGGCGGTGCCGGCCGCGCTTTTACATTGGGGCATAAACCAATTCGACCTCGATGAGCGGCCGGAGCAGGTGGCCGGCAACACCGTGGTGTCCAGCGTCTACCGGGGCGCGGCCGATCTGAGCTTCGGCGGTGCCCGGGTGGTGCTGACGGCCGGAAATCCGGCGCTGTCGCCGATGATGGGGCTGACGCACGGCGTGCACGGCATCGGCGACACCATCGCGATCAGCGTGCATGCGGCGGCCTCGGCCGTTCCCGACGTCGACGCCTACGTGGCCCTGCTCGACGCCGCGCTATAGCTATTGCGCGTCGCCGG
>NZ_JAICZA010000126.1 GCF_025933915.1 Mycobacterium sp. | reverse complement strand
TCAGCGCCGACCGCCCCGCTTCGATGAACGAACATCCTCGCCTTCTTCGACCGCTGCAGCGCCCACCGCCCAGCCTCACCGGCGCGGTCAACGATCGTGCATCGGGAACATGAGCCGCTTCCGTTCACCGGATGCGCCGTTGGTTCCCAAACATATTGTCAGCCAAGGAATATCAAGTAATCACACACGTGACTGGTTTCGAGCACCCGGGAAACTCTCGGCAGCCCGAGGTTCGATCATCTGAAAGGTGCTTGACGTGGCCGGTGGATGAACGAGACCACGTCCGGCCGCGGCGCACCTCCACTTCAACGGCCGGCCCTTGTGTCGCCAACCCCGGGGCACACGGGCGCGCCTTGGCACGAGAAACCCCGCCGCACAATGTAACACCAATGCATCTTGACAATATGGGCCCCGGTGGCCCAATCTAAAAATAGTGAAAATTATTGATAGATAGAACGAGATGAGCGCCGCCGAAAGGCATCATGCTGAACAGGGCAGAGGAACACGCGCACTTAGGCCACGAGACGCGAGACCGCGCGCCACTGGGTGCGCCCACACTGACGGGGCTATTGCAGCAGCGAGCCGCGGAGTATCGGGACAAGGTTGCGTTCAACTTCTCGTACAACGGCGAAGAAGTCCACGGTAAGTCGCTGACGTATCAAGATCTCGACATCAAAGCGCGGCAGATCGCTTCGAGTCTGCAGCAACAGGGCGCTACCGGCGAACGTGTCCTTGTCCTATGCCCCCCGGGCTTGGACTTCGTTGCCGGCTTTTTCGGGTGCCTTTACGCCGGGTCCGTCGCTATTCCGGTGCATCCGCCGATGCGCGAACACCTGGTCCCGCGCGTCGCGTCGATCATCGCGGACGTGCGACCTCGCTTCGCGCTCACCACCGCCGAGCCGCAAGCGAAAATCCAGGCGCGGGTGGACGGTCTGGTCGATGGGCGACCGTTGCAGTGGTGTGTCGCCGACGAGGTCGTCGGTGACGGCGAGAAGTGGATGGCGCCAGAGATCGATCCGAGCACCGTCGCCATGGTGCAGTACACCTCGGGCTCCACCAGCGCACCGAAGGGCGTCGTCCTGACGCACGGCAACCTGGTGCACAACTTGGAGACAATTCGGCAGGCGTGGCACGGTGACGACCAGGCGATCGGCGCCTTCTGGCTGCCGCCGTTCCACGACATGGGCCTCATCGGCGGGCTCCTCGAAACCCTCTACATCGGCGCCACAACATTTTTGATGTCACCATCCGGCTTCATCAAGCACCCGATGCGGTGGCTGGAAACCATTTCCCGACAGCATGCCACCATCACCGCCGCACCGAACTTCGCCTACGACATGTGCGTCGAACTCAGTACCCCGGAGCAGCGTGCGGCGCTGGATCTGTCTAACTGGTCGACGGCCATGTGCGGTGCAGAGCCGGTGCGCACGCCAACTCTGCAGAATTTCGCGAATGCCTTCAAGCCGGCCGGTTTTCGTCCGGAGTCGTTCTATCCGGTGTATGGGTTGGCGGAGGCGACGCTACTGGTATCCGGCGGGTCGGAGTCCGCGGTCCCGACGGTTCACCACATCGATCGTATTGCGTTACGCGGCAACCGTGTCGTCGATGTCGGGGCGGAACAGCCCGCCGCGACAACACTCGTCGGCTGTGGTCGGCCGCGGGGAGGCCAGCGGGTCATCATCGTCGATCCGGAGACTCGTACCCAGTGTCGGACAGACGAAGTCGGCGAGATCTGGGTCGCCGGCCCGAGCGTTGCACAGGGTTACTGGGGAAAGCCGGAACTCTCCGAAGCGGTGTTCTCGGCGTCGTTGTCGGAGACGGATGAGGGTCCGTTCCTGCGCACCGGGGATCTGGGCTTCCTGCGCTCCGGCGAACTATTCGTCACCGGACGCCGTAAGGATCTCATCATCATCCGCGGCAGCAATTACTATCCCAACGACATCGAGCTGACCGTGCAGGATTGCCACCCGGCGTTGCTGCCCGGCCGAGGTGCGGTCTTCGCGGTCATGCCCGAATCGGGTGCCGCCGAACAGCTTGTGGTCGTGCAGGAGGTCGATCACAGCCGGACCGGTGCGGCCGAACACACCGACATCGTGCACGCGATCCGGACGGCGATCACCGAGCGCTATGGGATCCGGCCCCAGTCCGTTGTTCTGGTGGAGCCGTTGCGGATTCCCACCACATCCAGCGGCAAGATCCAGCGGACCTCGTGCCGGCAGCAGTTCCTTGACGGCGACTTCGAGGGGGCCATCGCCACCTGGCACGCGCCGTCACCGCGCGATGCCCAGCCGGCGGCACCGGCCGCCCAAGCGCCACCGAAACGCAGTGCGGCGCAGATCGCGGACTGGTTGATCGCCCACCTTGCCACCGATCTCGAGCTCGAGGCAGCCGAGATCGATCCCTCCCGTCCGTTCGCCTACTACGGCCTCGACTCCATCCACGCCGTTCGGCTGAGCGCCGCATTGGAATCCTGGCTCGGGCGTGAGCTTTCGCCCACGCTGGCCTACGAGTACCCCACGATCGACATGCTTTCCGCCCAGCTGGCCGAGGAGTTCCCGGCCGGCCGCCGCGCCGCCGCGCCAGCCGTGGAGAGCCGCGCCGCCAATGAGCCGATCGCGATTATCGGTATCGGCTGCCGGTTTCCGGGTGCCGACGGGCCGGCGGCGTTTTGGCGACTGTTATCGGACGGCGTCGACGCGACCGCCGAGATTCCGTCGGACCGTTGGGACGGCGACGCTTTCTACGACCCCGATCCTTCCGTGCCGGGCACTGCCGTCAGCCGGCGGGGTGGTTTCCTGCGTGGGATCGACCAGTTTGATTTCCAGTTCTTCGGCATCTCGCCGAGAGAATCGGCACAAATGGACCCCCAGCAGCGTCTGCTCCTCGAAATGTCTTGGGAGGCATTAGAAGACGCCGGACAGGTGCCGGAGCAGCTGGCGGGCAGCCGCACAGGCGTTTTCGTCGGCATCTCCACCAACGACTACGGATATCTGCGACTTGGCCAGCCGCGGCTGGTCGACGCCTACACCGGGACTGGAAACGCGTTAAGCATTGCCGCTAACCGGCTTTCGTATGTCTACGACTTCTGCGGACCGAGCATGGCCATCGACACTGCCTGCTCGTCTTCGTTGGTCGCCGTGCACCTGGCGTGCCGCAGCCTGCGCGACGGCGAGTGCACGCTGGCTCTGGCCGGCGGCGTGAACATCATCCTGTCGCCGGCCCTGGCGATCAACTTCACCAAGGCCAAAGTGATGGCTCCCGACGGCCGCTGCAAGACATTCGACGCCGGCGCGGACGGCTACGTGCGCGGTGAAGGCGCCGGGATCGTCGTCCTCAAACCGCTCGGCCGTGCGCTGGCCGACAACGACCCGATCTATGCGGTGATCCGCGGCACCGCCACCAACCAGGATGGCCGCACGAACGGGCTGATGGCACCCAGCCGGCAGGCGCAAGAAGCCGTGCTGGCCGAGGCCTACCGCCGCGCCGGACTTTCACCAGGCGCTGTGCAGTACGTCGAAGCGCACGGCACCGGAACACTTCTCGGCGACGCGATCGAGGCGAAGGCGCTGGGCACGATCCTGGCGAACGGCCGCCCTCCGGGTAGCCGCTGTCTGATCGGCTCAGCCAAGACCAACATCGGCCACCTGGAGGCGGCGGCCGGAGTTGCCGGGCTCATCAAAGTCGTACTTGCGCTGTGGCACAGGGCGATCCCGCCGAGTCTGAACTTCGCCGAGCCCAACCCCGCCATTCCCTTCGACAGCCTGCCGTTGCGGGTGGCGCGGACCCTGACGCCGTGGCCGGAGAACGGCGGCCGAGCGATCGCCGGGGTCAGCGCGTTCGGATTCGGCGGCACCAACGCGCACGTCGTTCTCACGGAAGCCCCGCAGGTCCGGCTCACGGTGGCCGATCAGCTCGCCGCAGCTGATCGGGCCGAGCTGTTGCCGGTCTCCGCCCGTTCCCCGGCGGCTCTGGCCGCGCTGGTCGGCCGGTACGTGTCGTCGCTGGCCAGCGGAGTGCCTCTTGCCGACCTCTGCTACACGGCCGGCGCGCGTCGCGGCCACCATGAGTACCGGCTATGCGTTGTCGCGGACTCCCATGCCGCGATGTCCGAGTCGCTCGCCGCCCACCGGCGCGGGGAGTCGCGGCCCGGGCTCTCCGTCGGACGTTGTCGTCGGAGCCACCCCGAGGTGACCTTCGTCTTCTCCGGCCACGGCTCACAGTGGCATGGCATGGGGGAGCGGTTACGGGCGGAGGAACCGGTGTTCCGCGACGCCCTGGCCGCCTGCGACCGCGCGCTGAGCCCATATCTGGGCGGTTCCCTGCCGGTGGACCTCGGCGTCGAACAGCTCAACGACATCGGCGTGATCCAGCCGGCGATCTTCGCTGTCCAGGTGGCGTTGGTCGCGCTGTGGCGGTCGTGGGGAGTGGAGCCCGCCGCGGTGGTGGGACACAGTATGGGTGAAGTCGCGGCGGCGCATATCGCGGGTGGGCTGAGCCTGGACGACGCCGCGCGGGTGATCTGCACTCGGGCCCGGCTGCTTCGGCGGGCACACGGCCGCGGAGCGATGGTGGCCGCGGAGGTCACCCTCGCCGAAGCGCAGGAGCTCATCGCCGGCCGGGAGGGCCAGGTCGCCATCGCCGCGAGTAACAGCCATCGATCGACGGTGTTGTCGGGTGATAAGACGATCTTGACCGATCTCGTTGCGGCGCTGGAGCGACGCGACCGATTCTGTCGGTGGATCGACGTCGATGTGGCCTCCCACAGCGCCCAAATGGACGCGCTCGGCGCTGATCTCCGCGCCATGCTGACAGGGCTGGAGCCGACCACGCCGACAATCCCCGTCTACTCGACGGTGACCGGGGACCTGCTGACCGATTGTCGGTTCGACGCCGACTACTGGGTCAGCAACCTGTGCTCGCAGGTGCGCTTCTCACCCGCCGTGCGGCGCCGGCTGGAGAGTGGGCATGGCACGTTCGTCGAAATCAGCCCGCATCCCATCCTGCTGACCGCGGTCCGCGAGGACGCCGACGACCTGGGGGCCGGCTGCACGCTACTGCCGTCGATGCGTCGTGACGACGGGGGCCGCGCGACCGCGCTGGCGTCGCTCGGCACCCTCTACACGCTCGGTCAGCCAATTGCGTGGGAGCAGCTGTATCCCTCGGGCGGCCGATGCATAGCGGCGCCGACGTACCCGTGGCAGCGCGTCCATTCGTGGTTGGACGCCACGACCACGCCGGCACCCCCGCGCACGGCGGCGGCGCCCGATGTGCGCGATCGGATCTATCAGCTGCGGTGGCGGCCCGCATCCATCCCGCCGGGCCGGGACGGGCCGAGCCGGCCTGCCCAGGCGGGCAGTTGGCTCATCCTGAGCGACGGCGGCGCCGCCGCGGACACACTCCGCGACCACCTCGAATCGCATTCTCAGACATGTGTTCTCGTCGAGCCGAGCCTTGACCACCAAGGTTTCGAGCGTCTCGCGCCAGACAGCTACCGTCTTGACCCCGCGCGACCCGAACACTTTCGGCGGCTGCTCGCGGACGCGTTCGGCAACGGGCGAGCGCCGTGTCGCGGCGTGGTGCATCTGTGGGATCTGCTGGCCCCACCGCCCGCCGACACCTCGCCCGGCTCGCTGGAATCGGCGATCGCCCTGGGCCCATCGAGCGTGCTGCATCTCGTGCAGGCGCTTGGGCGGGCCGGCTGGCCGGACCCGCCGCGGCTGTGGCTGGTGACGCGGGGGGCGCAGGTGACCGATACCCCAGACAACCAAGCCCAACCCGTGTCGATCGCCCAGGCTCCGGTGTGGGGGATGGGCCGCACCGTCGACCACGAGTATCCGGAGCTGCGCTGCACCCGAGTCGACCTGTCCACCGGTGGCGGTCCCGAAGAGCTCCGGGCGCTGTTCGAAGAGGTGTGGGCCGACAATCGCGCGGTTGATGTGGTGTTGCGGGGGAGCCGTCGCTACGTCGCGCGGCTGACCCGTTACGACGCGGTGGAACCCGCTGAGAGGCCGGCCTTCACCGCGGATGCCACCTATCTCATCACCGGCGGGCTCGGCGCGGTGGGTCGCGTGGTGGCCACCTGGATGGCCGAGCAGGGTGCCCGGCACCTGGTCCTGATGGGGCGTGGTGACGCGTCGGCCTCGGCGCAGCAGACGCTCGACGCGCTCCGGGCGGCCGGCACCGAGGTGATGGTCGCGCGCGGTGACGTCACCAGTTCGGGCCAGGTCGCGGCCGTCCTCGAGTCGGTCCGCGTGTCGATGCCACCGCTGCGTGGGGTGGTGCATGCTGCCGGCGTCCTCGACGACGGCATCCTGCAACATCTCGACGAGCGACAACTGCGAAACGTCATGGCGCCCAAGGTCGAAGGCGCCTGGAACCTGCACGTGCTGACCCGAGACGCGGCACTGGACTTCTTCGTACTCTTTTCGTCGGCCTCGTCACTGCTGGGCTCGCCGGGGGCGGCGAACTACGCGGCAGCGAACGCTTTCCTGGACGCGTTGGCGTGGCATCGGCGTGCCGAAGGCCGGCCGGCGCTGAGCATCGACTGGGGACCATGGGCCGGGCTGGGGTTCTCCGCTCGGGCGCAGCACCACGGCCGTCTCACCCAACACGGCGTCGCGGCCATGCCGGCGGCTGAATGCCTCAGTGCGCTAACGTCTTTGCTGTCGCAGCCCGTTACCCAAGTCGCCGTCCTCGACGTGGACTTGGCGCGGTTGCATTCGGCTATGAGAACGCCGCTACTGGCAGATCTACAGCCTGAACTCTTCGACGAGCGCCGACCGGGAAGCGGCCTCTACGACGCACTACGAGCTGCCGCACCCGAGAAGCGCCAGCGGCTAGTCGAGCCATACCTGCGCGAACTCGTCGCCGCCAAACTCGGTCTGGCCCCGGCGAACCTGGACATCGAGGCACCGCTCAACGGTCTCGGCGTCGACTCGCTCATCACGCTGGAGCTGCGCATTCAGATTGAGCGCGACCTGGGCGTCGCCGTGCCCGTCGCCCGAGTGTTGGATGGGCCAAGCGTGGCCAGTCTCTCCGGCTGGCTTGCCGATCAGCTGTCGGTGATACCAACCGGCACACCCGCGCGGTCCGGCGGAGCGCCGGCGCCCCCGACAACGGCCCGGCGGAAAGCCGATGTTGCTCCTGCACGCGAAATCGACCTGCTCACTCAAGTATCCGAGCTTTCCGACGAGGCCGTGGAAGAGCTACTCGAGAAGGTCCTCAGCGGACGGGGGCCCGGCCGCGAGTCTGTCCTGAAGGAGGGTAGTGATGACCGATAAGTCCATCGACGTCTCCGGTCTTTCTCCCGAGAGAAAGCGTGCGCTGCTTTCTCGACTCCTCATGGCGGAGGCGGAGCACTCCGCCTCGGTGTATCCGTTGTCCTACGGACAGCGATCCCTATGGTTCCTCCACAAACTTGCACCGGACAGCGCCGCGTACACGATCACGTATGCCGGGCGGATCAGCGGCGAACTCGACGTGCCGGCGTTGGAACGCGCGGCCCAGGCACTCGTTGACCGGCACCCGATGCTGCGGACCACGTACGCCGAACGCGACGGGCAAGCGGTTCAACTCGTTCATCCGCAATGGCCGGCGCGGATCGCCCGACACAGCCTCGGCCCCGGCGAGTCCGAACTCGGCGAGTGGATCCGCCGGGAAACCGATCGCCCTTTCGACCTGTACACCGGACCGGTGCTGCGACTGACGCTGCTGGAACGCACCCCCGATGAACACGTACTCGTGTTGGCGGTGCATCACATCGCCGTCGACTTCTGGTCCATCGACGTCATCCTCGACGAGCTTCGGCTGCTCTACGCGGCCGAACACGGCGCAACCCCGCCCCGCCTACCCGCGGAGCGTTACGTTGACTACCTCGACCGGCAGATCACGACGCTTGAAAGTGCTGAGGGCGAACGCCTTTGGGAGTACTGGCGTGACCAGTTGGCCGGCGAGCTGCCGGTCCTCGCGCTGCCCACCGACCGGCCGCGACCGGCAGTCCAGACCTACGACGGCGCCGTCCACCGCTTCACCATCGACCGCCGGACAACGGCCGGGCTCAAGCAGGTGGGCCGGACCGCGGGTGCGACGCCCTACATGACGCTCCTTGCGGCCTACGCGGTGCTGCTGCACCGCTACAGCCGCCAGGACGACCTTGTCATCGGCTCACCGTTCGCGTGCCGTGAGCAGGCCGGGCTGATCGGACTGGTTGGCTACCTTGCCAATTCGGTAGCACTGCGCGTCGACGTGCACGACGACCCGACCTTTACGTCATTGCTCGGCCGCGCCAAGGACGCTGTGCTGGGTGCACTCGCACACCAGGACTATCCCTTCCCGCTGCTCGTCGAGCGGATTCGCCCAGTGCGCGACGCGGGCCGCACACCGTTGTTCCAAGTCTCGTTCGCTTGGGAACAGACCCGCCGCTTTTCCGACGGAACGGGCGTGAAAAGCGGTGAGCTGCAACTAGAGACCATTCACATCGGACAGGGCGGCGCGCCGTTCGACATGATGCTGCAGATGGGCGAGCAGGACGGAACGCTAGCCGGCGCGCTGCAGTACAACACCGACCTGTTCGACGCCGCGACGATCGAGCGCATGGCCGGAAACTTCGCCGCGCTCCTCGACGGCATCGCCACCGATCCCGACCGGTGCGTTTCGCAACTCCCGCTGCTCACCGCGGACGAACGCCACCAACTTGCGACCTGGAACCAAACCCGAGTCGACTACGCCGCCCCGGCCTGCCTGCACGACATGGTGGCGGCAACGGCGGCCCGCGTCCCCGATGCCGTCGCGGTGACCTGTGATGACCGCGCGTTGACCTACGCGGAGCTCGACCGCCGGGCCGACGGTCTGGCGCACCGGCTGCAGCGTCTCGGCGTGGGTCCCGACGTCATCGTGCCCGTCCTGCTGGACCGCTCCGAAGATCTGGTGGTAGCGCTTTTAGGCGTCCTCAAGGCCGGGGGCGCCTTCCTGCCGTTGGATCCCGCCCAGCCCGCGCACCGCATGGCCACGATGCTGGCCGATGTGCCGGACGCGCCGGTCTGCGTCACATACCGGCGGCATCTGGCAACCGTGCCAACAGATTTCACCGGTCACCGGCTGTGCCTCGATCTGCCGTCGACGTCAGCGGTCGGGGAGGCCGTTACCGCAGTCGCTCCCACCGGGTCAACGAACCTCGCCTACGTCATCTACACGTCCGGCTCGACCGGTACGCCGAAGGGAGCGCTCAACACCCACGCCGGGATCCGCAACCGACTGCTATGGATGCAGGACGCCTATCCGCTGACCGCCGACGACCGGGTGCTGCACAAGACCCCGGTGAGCTTCGATCCGTTCGTCTGGGAGATCTTTTGGCCGCTGATCGCCGGTGCTCAGGTTGTTATCGCAAAGCCCGAGGGTCACAAGGACGCGTCCTATCTGATACGAACCATCACCGAACAGGGCATCACCACCATGCATTTCGTGCCGTCACTGCTGCGCCGCTTCCTCGCGGCGCCCGGTGTGGCCGGCTGCGCCGGGCTGCGCAGGGTGTTCTGCAGCGGCGAGGCGCTGCCGTATGACCTTCGGGACCGCTTCCTGACCACCCTGAACGCCGAGCTCTACAACCTCTACGGACCGACCGAGGCGGCGATCGACGTCACCCATTTCCATTGCAGGCGCGACATATCCGACCCGCTGGTCCCGATCGGGCGACCGATCGCCAACATCCGCATCCACCTGTTGGACGCCCACCGCCAACCCGTCCCGGTGGGGGTGCCCGGCGAGCTGTTCATCGGCGGGGTCGGGGTCGGACGCGGCTACCTCAACCGGCCCGACGCCACCGCCGCCAGCTTTGCCGCCGATCCATTCGGCGCCGATTCCAGCGGAATGCTCTACCGCACGGGTGATTTGGCCAGGTACCGGCCCGACGGCAACATCGAATACCTGGGACGCCTCGACAACCAGGTGAAGATCAACGGTTTCCGGATCGAACCGGGCGAAGTGGAAGCCGCACTGGCGAAACACCCCGCGGTGGCCGAGAACGCCGTGGTGGCCGGAAACGATGGCCACGGCAATACGCTCCTGATCGCCCACATCGTGGCGGCCGGCGGAGCGCCGTCCACAACCGAGTTGCGCCGCTTCCTGCTGGAGTTGCTCCCCGCCGCAATGGTTCCGGCCGCCTTCCACATGACCGATGCGCTCCCGCTCACGTCGAGCGGAAAGGTGGACCGCCGGGCATTGCAGGCGGCCGATCAGGCGCTGGGTTCGGCGCAGTCGGCGTTGGTCGCGCCGCGCACCCGTACCGAGCGGGTCCTGGCCGAGACCTGGTGCGAGGTACTCGATTTAGATCGGGTCGGCGTCACCGACGACTTCTTCGCACTCGGTGGTGCCTCCACCCAGGCCCTGGAGGTCGCGGTGCGGGCGAACGCCGCCGGCCTGCCGTTGCGGCCGGAGTCGATGTTTGTGTACGGCACGATCGCCGACCTGGCTGCCGAATACGGGCCGGTCGCCGACGACGCCCCGCAGAACCTCGTGGGCCCCGCCGAGGCGACCCCCACCCCCACCGCACCGGCCCGCGAGGAACCCGTGCAAGTGAGCCCGCACGAGGCGCGCAACACGGTGATCGAAAGTCTCGGCGTGTACCTGCCGGCGCGGACGGTGTCGACCGAGACCGTTCTGGCCGAGTGCGCCAACGAGATCCGCATACCGCTGGAGCGCCTCACCGGCATCCGGAGTCGACGGGTGGTCGGTGACGACGAGTTCTCCATCGACCTTGCCCGCAAGGCCGTGGCTGACTGTCTGACGCGGTCGAGCTATCGCCCCGAGGAGATCGACCTGGTCATCTCCTGCAACATCTCCCGCTGCGACGGACCCGGGCACAGGTTCAGCTTCGAACCCAGCACGTCCACGCGGCTGCGCGATCAGTGCGGTCTGGTCAACGCGGTTTCCTTCGACATCAGCAACGCGTGCGCGGGGATGTTCACCGGCATCGCCGTGGCGGACGCCTTCCTGCAGACCGAGCTGGTTCGGTCTGCCCTGGTGTTCAGTGGCGAATACATCACCCATCTCACCGAGACCGCACAGCAGGAAATCGACGGCCCGATGGATCCGCGGCTCGCCTGCCTGACCCTCGGGGACGCCGGTGCGGCGGTGATCCTGGAACGCGGGCCCAACGGCCGGGTCGGCTTCCACGACATCGACATGGCCACGCTCAGCCGCTATGCCAAGCTGTGCATCGCCAAGGCGACCGACAGCTCGCACGGCGGGGCGATCATGGTCACCGACTCCGTCACGCAGACGGCAATCGCCGTCAAGCATTCGGTGCCTTACGTCGCAGCGGTGATGCAGCGGCACGGGTGGCGGCCCGAGACCTGTGACCACCTGTTGATGCACCAGACGTCGGAGGCGTCGATCAATGACGCGGTGCTGGCCGTCAACCGGATGTTCGGGCAGGGCGCAGCGCACCGCGGCAACACCATCTACAACCTGGCCGAGCGGGGAAACACCGCCACCACAACGCACTTCGTCGCCCTTTACGACAACATTCGCAACAAACGGATCAACTCCGGCGACAACATGGTGTTTTCCATCACCGGCTCTGGACAAACCGTTGGCACCGCGCTGTATACCTTCGACGACCTGCCCGACCGGATGCGTCGCGGGACCAATGATCAGCACGGCCGTGGCCTCCGGGCAGGTAACTACCGCAAGGATCTGCCGGCGACGCCTCGCGTGCGTATCGACGGCGTCGGCATCGCGCCGACCGGGCAATCGATGCCCCCGAGCTCGATACACCTTGCGGTACAGGCGGCGACGGACTGCCTCGAGCGCAGCGATCTGAACCGGGAAGAGCTTGGCCTGATCATCCACACCGGTATCTATCGCGACGATTACCTCAGCGAACCTGCCGTCGCCGCGCTCGTCGCCGGCGAACTCGGTATCAACGACGACGTGCAGCCCCCGGACGGGCCCAAAACACTTGCCTTCGACGTCCTCAACGGTGCGGTCGGCTTCCTCAACGCCTGTCACGTCGCCGCCGGCATGATCGGGGCCGGAAAGACCGGACATGCGATGGTCGTGGCCTCCGAGATCGAAAACAATTCCCCCGAAAGCGGATATCCCTTAAACGGCATCAGCGAGATGGGCTCGGCGGTACTGCTGAGCCGAAGCGATGGCGCCGAAGGCTTCGGCCGGTTCGTCTTCCAACACCATCCCGAGTACAGCGGAGCGCTCGCGACCTACACCCAGCAACACCAGGGTCGGACCTGGCTACAGATCGACCGCGACCCCGACCTCTCCGCCATCTACCTGAACTGTATCCGTTCTGCCGTCAAGGAACTCCTGACATTGGAGGGACTGGACCCCACCGACATCGCGATCGTGCTCCCGCCGTACCTATCCCCGACGGCCCTGGACGAACTGGCCGCGCGGATCGGCATTCCGAGATCACGGTTCGTGGACCTCGACGGCGGCACCGACCCCTTCACCTCGTCCGTGCCCTACGGACTGGGGCACATCCGACGGCAGGGACTGGCACGGCCGGGCGATATCGCGCTGATAGTCGCGGTCGGCTCGGGTGTCCAGGTCGGCTGCACCACCTACCGCTTCTGAACGCGAATCCCGATGGCACACGCGGTGATAACCGGAGCAAGCGGGCTGCTGGGAGCCAATCTGGCCGCCGAACTCGTCGCCCAGGGCCACACCGTAGCCGCGATACGCCGGCCGAGCACCGATACGAGTTCGCTCGCCGACGTCCCGATCGAGTGGGTGTGCGCCGACCTGGGTTCGGCTGACCAGCTCCGCGATGTGTTCGCCGGTGCCGACGTGGTGTTCCATTGCGCCGCCTGTGTTTCGACGAGACGCACGATCACACCGGCGATATCGGCCATCAATGTCGACGTCACGCGTGCGGTCATTGAAGCCGCGATTGCCGCCGGTACGGAAAGGCTCGTCTACACTTCGACCGCCAACACGATCGGTCCCACACCCGACGGCACGCCCGCCGACGAGCAGACCCCGTGGGCGTGGGACAAAGCTAGGCTGGCATCGGCCTACGCGGTCACCAAACGGCGAGCCGAAATCCTCGTCGGCGAGTCCTGCGACAAGTTGGACGCGGTGGTCGTCAATCCCACTTACCTGATCGGCCCGCGTGACGCCAAACCTAGTTCCGGCCGCCTCATCGTCGAGCTCGTCAACCACAGAATCCCTTGTTGGACACCCGGATACAACAATTTTGCGGATGTCCGCGAGGTGGCGCGCGGGATGATCGCCGCCTGGTTGGCGGGAAAGCGGGGCGAGCGCTACATCCTGGGCGGCCAGGAATTGACATATCGCGACTTCATGGCCCTGGTAGCGCGCGTGGCCGGGGTCGACCCGCCGCGTAGACGCCTGCCCCATGCGGTCGCATGGCTCGCGGGGAGGGGCGGCGATCTAGTCGAAGTCGCGGGTCGGGAGATCACAGTGAATTCGATCTCCGTCGGATACGCGTTCACCGACCGTTACCGGTTCCGCAGCGACAAGGCGGTGCGAGAACTGGGCTATGTGGTGCGCCCCATCGAGCCCGCCATCCGCGACGCCATCACGTGGTTTCGCACTCGCGGCGTGGTTTGACGCTCTGAAGACGGCCAACGTTCCGTGGACGTCGACTACCGTATCGAGCTGTCGGCTTTTCGTTCATCGATAAGCTGTAGCATCTCAGCGATTGTCGTTGTATGTTGTGAAACATGGTGTTTATCACCAGTTTTCATCGTCACAATCGACCCCACTTCAGTATGGGAGTAGACGTGGTCGGTGTGGATGAAGGATCGTACTGATTCGATTTCTGACGGTATGATCAATACTTCGCCCTGGTGATTTGAGACCCCGTGCTTGTTGATGAGGTTGAACCGCAAAAGTTGCATCAGCGCTCCAGGTGCCTGCTGGGTACGGGGGTTTCAGGTTGGTGGCCTTGCTTGACCGCGCGCAGGCGCAGTGCTCGC
>NZ_JAICZA010000159.1 GCF_025933915.1 Mycobacterium sp. | reverse complement strand
CTGGGCGTTCAATTACGCCACCCAGCCCGACGTGCTCACCAATCCGCTGGTCCGCGATGCCGACGGCTCGCTGCAACCGGCCTCGTGGCCACACGCGATCGCCGTCGCGACGCGGGGGCTCGAAGCCGCGCGCGGGCGCGCAGGGGCGCTCGTCGGCGGCCGGGCGACCTTGGAGGACGCCTACGCCTATTCCAAGTTTGCACGAATCGTCTTGGGCAGCAACGACATCGACTTCCGGGCCCGCCCGAGTTCGGCCGAGGAGGCCGACTTTTTGGCGGCCCGTATCGCCGGCAGACCGATTACCGTCAGCTACGCCGATCTGGAATCGGCTCCGGTGGTCGTGCTGGTCGGGTTCGAGCCGGAGGATGAGTCGCCCATCGTGTTCCTGCGGCTGCGTAAGGCGGCCCGCAAGCACGGGGTGCCGGTCTACGCGGTCGCGCCTTTCGCCAGCCGGTCGCTGGACAAGATGTCCGGCCGGCTGATCAAGACCGTTCCCGGCGCCGAAGCGTCGGCGCTGGATGGGTTGGCGACCGGCGAGGTGGGTGATCTGCTGTCCACCCCGGGCGCGGTCATCATGGTCGGCGAGCGCATGGCCACGGTCCCGGGAGGGTTGTCCGCGGCGGCCCGGCTTGCCGATACCACCGGCGCTCGGCTGGCCTGGGTGCCGCGGCGGGCCGGCGAGCGGGGTGCGCTGGAGGCCGGTGCGCTGCCCACGTTGCTGCCCGGCGGCCGACCGGTGGACGACGAGACCGCCCGGGCTCAGGTTGCGAAGGCGTGGAACGTATCCGAGTTGCCTTCTGGCAGTGGGCGTGACGCCGATGGCATCCTGGCCTCCGCCATCGACGGGACGCTGGGCGCACTGCTGGTGGGCGGTGTGGAGCCCGACGACTTCGCCGACCCGCAAGTGGTGCTGGCGGCCCTGGACGGCGCCGGCTTCGTGGTCAGCCTGGAGATGCGGCACAGCGCCGTCACCGAACGGGCCGACGTGGTGTTCCCGGTCGTGTCGACGACACAGAAGGCCGGTACTTTCGTCAACTGGGAAGGCCGCTTTCGGCCGTTCGAGGCCGCGTTGCACGGCAGTGCCCAGCAAGCCGGCCTATCGGACCACCAGGTGCTCGACGCGCTGGCCGACGAGATGGGCGTTTATCTGGGGATGTCCACCGCCGACACAGCCCGCGAAGAAGTGGCCGCACTACGGCACTGGGATGGCAAGCGCGCCGCGAACCCGGACGTCGCGGCCCCGGAGCCGCCCAACGCCGGCAACGGGCCCGAAAAAGGACAAGCGGTGCTGGCCGGCTGGCGGATGTTGCTGGACAACGGCCGAATGCAAGATGGTGAGCCACATCTGGCGGGGACCGCGCGCAAAGCCGTGGCGCGCCTGTCCGCCGATACCGCCGCCGAAATCGGTGCCGCCGACGGCGAGGCGATCACGGTCAGCACGTCACGCGGATCAATCAGCCTGCCGCTGGCCGTCACCGACATGCCCGACAGGGTGGTGTGGCTCCCGCTGAACTCATCCGCCTCGGCGGTGCACCGTCGACTCGGCGTTACCCTCGGCAGCGTCGTCGCGATCGGAGTGAGCGCATGACGAGCGGCTTGACCGCATTCGGGCACGACCCCTGGTGGCTGGTGCTCGGCAAGGCGCTGGCCGTCTTCGTGTTCCTCATGCTGAACGTGCTGGTCGCGATCCTCCTCGAACGCAAGATTCTCGGCTGGATGCAGCGGCGGCCCGGCCCCAACCGGGCGGGGCCGTGGGGTGTCCTGCAGAGCCTGGCCGACGGAATCAAGTTGGCGCTCAAGGAAACCATCACCCCGGGCGGCGTCGACAAGTTCGTCTACTTCGCGGCGCCGGTCATCTCCACGATCCCGGCGTTCACCGCCTTCGCGTTCATCCCGTTCGGCCCCGTGGTGTCGGTGTTCGGCCACCGCACGCCGCTGCAGCTGACCGACCTCCCCGTCGCCGTGCTGTTCATTCTGGGGCTGTCGGCCATCGGGGTGTACGGAATCGTCCTGGGCGGCTGGGCCTCCGGGTCCACCTACCCGCTGCTGGGCGGCGTGCGTTCCACCGCCCAGGTCATCTCGTACGAGGTGGCGATGGGGTTGTCGTTCGCGGCGGTGTTCCTCTACGCCGGCTCCATGTCCACGTCACAGATCATCGCCGCGCAGGACCGGGTCTGGTACGCGTTCCTGCTGCTGCCGTCATTGGTGATCTATCTGATCTCGATGGTCGGCGAAACCAACCGGGCGCCATTCGATTTGCCCGAGGCCGAGGGTGAGCTGGTCGCGGGATTCCACACCGAGTATTCGTCGCTGAAGTTCGCGATGTTCATGCTCGCCGAGTACGTCAACATGATGACGGTGTCCTCGCTCGCCACGGTCTTGTTCTTCGGTGGCTGGCATGCCCCGTGGCCGCTGAACATGTGGGCGGGCGCCAACACCGGTTGGTGGCCGGTGCTCTGGTTCACCGCCAAGATGTGGACCTTCTTGTTCATGTACTTCTGGCTGCGGGCCTCGTTGCCCCGGCTGCGCTACGACCAGTTCATGGGGCTGGGCTGGAAGCTGCTGATTCCGGCGTCGCTGGTCTGGGTGCTGATCGCGGCGGTGATCCGCACGCTGCGCAACCAGGGGTATGCGCACTGGACCCCGGTATTGGTGGTCTGCAGCATCGTGTTCGCGACGGTGCTGCTGCTGTCGCTGCGAAAACCGTTCAGCGCGCCAGGCATTCGCGCGCTGGAGCGACAGCTGCGGCGCGAGGCCAAAAAACTTCCGGCCATATCGGGCTCCACACCGGTATTCCCGACACCGCCACTGCCGGCGAAAACCCTGAAGTCTCTGGAGGCAGCGAGCAAGGAGGAAGCACGTGGCTAAATTCTTGGACGCCGTGGCCGGATTCGGCGTGACGTTCGGATCGATGTTCAAAAAGCGCGTCACCGAGGGGTATCCGGAAAAGCCGGGCCCGATCATGCCGCGCTATCACGGCCGTCATCAGCTGAACCGTTACGAGGATGGCCTGGAGAAATGCATCGGGTGCGAACTGTGCGCCTGGGCGTGCCCGGCCGACGCGATCTACGTCGAGGGTGCCGACAACACCGAGGAACTCAGGTATTCACCCGGGGAACGCTATGGCCGGGTGTATCAGATCAACTATCTGCGCTGCATCGGCTGCGGCCTGTGCATCGAGGCCTGCCCGACCCGGGCGCTGACGATGACCAACGACTACGAGATGGCCGACGACAACCGCGCCGACCTGATCTACGAGAAGGACCAGCTGCTGGCCCCGCTGCTGCAGGACATGCTCGCGCCGCCGCACCCCAGGGCCCCCGGCGCCACCGACAAGGACTACTACCAGGGCAATGTGACCGCACAGGGGTTGCGGGAAACCGAGCGCGCCGGGGATTCCCGGTGATCGGTTTCGCAGGCCACGCCGTCGCTTCGGCCTCCGATGTGGCCTCCAGTTTTGCCCACGACACCATCGTTCGAACCTCGACGGGCGAAGCGGTGACGTTCTGGGTGCTGGGCGCGCTGGCCGTGATCGGTGCGCTCGGGGTGGTCGTGGCGGTCAACGCCGTGTACTCGGCGATGTTCCTGGCGATGACCATGATCATCCTGGCGGTGTTCTACATGATCCAGGACGCGTTGTTCCTGGGCGTCGTTCAGGTCGTGGTCTACACCGGCGCGGTGATGATGCTGTTCCTGTTCGTGCTGATGCTCATCGGCGTGGACTATGCGGAATCGCTGCGCGAGACGCTGCGAGGTCAGCGCATCGCCGCGGTGGCCGCCGGTGCCGGGTTCGGCATTCTGCTCATCGCCGCCATCGGCAACGTGGCCACCGGCGGTTTCGCCGGGCTGACCACCGCGAACGCCGCGGGCAACGTGGAAGGGCTGGCGGCGCTGATCTTTTCCCGCTACCTCTGGGCATTCGAGCTCACCAGTGCACTGCTGATCACCGCGGCGGTCGGTGCCATGGTGCTGGCGCACCGCGAACGTTTCGAGCGCCGCAAGACGCAGCGCGAGCTCTCCCAGGAACGATTCCAGCCTGGCGGGCACCCCACCCCGCTGCCCAGCCCCGGTGTCTACGCCCGTCACAATGCCGTCGACGTGGCCGCGCTGCTTCCGGACGGCACGTATTCGACGCTCTCGGTGTCGCCGATGCTGCGGAGCCGCGGCGCCGACGGCAAGAGGATTCCGTCCCCCGAGGAAAGCCCGAGTTTGTCCCAAGGCGGTGTGTCGTGAATCCGGCTAATTACCTGTACCTTTCGGCGCTGCTGTTCACCATCGGTGCCGCCGGTGTGTTGTTGCGCCGCAACGCCATCGTGATGTTCATGTGCGTCGAGCTGATGCTCAACGCGGTCAACCTCGCCTTCGTCACGTTCGCGCGGATGCACGGCCACCTGGACGGCCAGATGATCGCGTTCTTCACGATGGTGGTCGCCGCCTGCGAAGTGGTCATCGGCCTGGCCATCATCATGACCATTTTCCGCGCCCGCAAATCGGCATCCGTCGATGACGCGAATCTACTCAAAGGCTGAAGACGCCAACATGATTCAATACACTCCGCTGCTGGTGGCGCTGCCGTCGGCGGGTGCCGCAATCCTGCTGTTCGGCGGGCGGCGCACCGACCGGTGGGGGCATTGGCTGGGCTGCGCCACCGCCCTCGCCGCATTCGGCGTGGCCTTGGGCCTGCTGGGCGAATTGCTCGGCCGCGCCGCCGACGACCGCGTCATCCACCAGAGGGTGTTCAGCTGGATTCCCGTCGGAGGGCTCCAGGTAGACTTCGGACTGCAGATCGACCAGCTGTCGGTGTGTTTCGCGCTGCTGATCTCCGGGGTCGGGTCGCTGATCCACATCTATTCGGTCGCCTACATGGCCGAAGACCCCGGCCGCCGAAGGTTTTTCGGCTATCTCAACCTGTTCCTCGCCGCGATGATGCTGCTCGTGGTCGCCGACAACTTCGTGGTGCTCTACCTCGGCTGGGAAGGCGTGGGCCTGGCGTCCTACCTGCTGATCGGGTTCTGGTACCACAAGCCGACCGCGGCAACGGCCGCCAAGAAGGCTTTCGTGATGAACCGGGTCGGCGACGCCGGGCTGGCCATGGCGATGTTCGTGATGTTCAGCACCTTCGGCACGCTATCGTATGCCGGGGTGTTCGCCGGTGCGCCGGCGGCCAACCGCGGCGCGCTGACCGCCATGGGGCTGCTGTTGCTGCTGGGCGCCTGCGCCAAGTCCGCCCAGGTGCCGCTGCAGGCCTGGCTGGGCGACGCCATGGAGGGCCCCACCCCGGTGTCCGCGTTGATCCACGCCGCCACCATGGTGACCGCCGGGGTGTATCTGATCGTGCGGTCCAATCCGCTGTACAACTTGTCGCCCGACGCACAACTGGCAGTGGTGATCGTGGGTGCGGTCACGTTGCTGCTCGGAGCCTTCATCGGCTGCGCCAAGGACGACATCAAGCGGGCGCTGGCGGCATCGACGATGAGCCAGATCGGCTACATGGTGCTGGCCGCAGGCCTGGGCCCGGCCGGCTATGCCTTCGCGATCATGCACCTGCTCACCCATGGCTTCTTCAAGGCCGGGCTGTTCCTTGGATCCGGCGCGGTGATCCACGCCATGGACGAAGAGCAGGACATGCGCCGTTACGGCGGGCTGCGCGCGGCGCTGCCGATCACGTTCGCCACGTTCGGTCTGGGATACCTGGCGATCATCGGTGTGCCGCCGTTCGCGGGTTACTTCTCCAAGGACGCCATCATCGAGGCGGCGCTGGGCGTCGGCGGTGTTCGCGGTTACGTGCTGGGCGGGGCGGCGCTGCTGGGCGCGGGCGTCACCGCGTTCTACATGACCCGCGTGATGCTGATGACCTTCTTCGGTAAGAAGCGCTGGGCTCCAGACGCCCACCCGCACGAGGCGCCCGGCCTGATGACGTGGCCCATGATCCTGCTGGCTTTCGGCTCGGTGTTCTCCGGCGGGCTGCTGGCGGTCGGCGGCACCCTGCAGCGCTGGCTGGAACCGGTCGTCGGGAAACACGAGGAAGTGACGCACGCGTTCCCTGCCTGGGTCAGCACCGCGCTGGCGCTGGGTGTCGTCGCCATCGGCATCGCGGTGGCCTACCGGCTCTACGCCACCGCGCCCATCCCCAGGGAGGCTCCGCTGGCGGTCTCGGCGCTGACGACTGCCGTACGCAAGGACTTCTACGGCGATGCCTTCAACGAGGAGGTGTTCATGCGCCCCGGTGCGCAACTGACCCACGCGCTTGTCGACGTCGACAACGCGGGCGTCGACGGCTCGGTCAACGCGCTGGCGGCGCTGGTGAGCGCGGGCTCAGATCGCCTGCGGGGGCTGCAAACCGGCTTCGCCCGCAGCTACGCATTGTCGATGCTGACGGGCGCGGTACTGGTGGTCGCGCTGATCCTGGCGGTGAAGCTGTGGTGAGCTCGGGTTTCATGAATTCGGTTCCGTGGCTCAGCGTGCTGTGGCTGGTCCCGCTGGCCGGCTCGGTGCTGGTCATCCTGCTGCCGCCCGGGCTGCGACGGTTCGCCAAGTGGACCGGCCTGGCCTTCGGCGTCCTGACCCTGGCGGTGGCGATCGTCGTCACTCTCGGGTTCAAGACCGGGGGCGACGCTTACCAATTCGTCGAAAAGCACGAGTGGATCCCGGCTTTCGGCGCCGGGTACACCCTGGGCGTGGACGGCATCGCGGTGGTGCTGGTGCTGCTGACCGCGGTGCTGATCCCGGTGCTGCAGGTGGCCGGCTGGAACGATGGTGGCGAGCGCACCCAAGGCGATGGTGACGACCCGCTGCACCCGGCTTCGCCGCGCTTGCAGTCGTCACGAAGGGTGCACGCCTATGTCGCCCTGACGCTGGCCATCGAGTCGATGGTGCTGATCTCGGTGATCGCGCTGGACGTGCTGCTGTTCTACGTGTTCTTCGAAGCCATGCTCGTTCCGATGTACTTCCTGATCGGCGGCTTCGGCGGCGGGCTGGGCAGGTCGCGCGCAGCCGTGAAGTTCTTGCTGTACAACCTGTTCGGCGGGCTGATCATGCTGGCCGCGGTGATCGGGCTGTACGTGGTGACCTCGGAGCACGGGTCGGGTACGTTCGACTTCCGCGAGATCGTGGCCGGCGTCGCCTCCGGCCGTTACGGGGCAGACCCCGCGGTGTTCAAGGCGCTGTTCCTGGGCTTCATGTTCGCGTTCGCGATCAAGGCGCCGTTGTGGCCGTTCCACCGCTGGCTGCCCGACGCCGCGGTCGAGGCCACCCCGGCGACCGCGGTGCTGATGATGGCGGTGATGGACAAGGTCGGCACCTTCGGCATGTTGCGCTACTGCCTGCAGCTGTTCCCGGACGCCTCAACGTATTTCCGTCCGCTGATCGTCGTGCTGGCGGTGATCGGGGTGGTCTACGGGGCGATCGTCGCCATCGGCCAGACCGACATCATGCGCCTGATCGCCTATACCTCGATCTCGCACTTCGGGTTCATCATCCTGGGCATCTTCGTGATGACCAGCCAGGGTCAGAGCGGGTCGACGCTGTACATGCTCAACCACGGCCTGTCCACCGCCGCGGTGTTCCTGATCGCGGGGTTCCTGATATCGCGGCACGGCAGCCGGGCGATCGCCGACTACGGCGGCGTGCAGAAGGTGGCGCCCGTCCTGGCGGGCACCTTCCTGGTCTCGGCCATGGCCACCCTGTCACTGCCCGGTCTGGCGCCGTTCATCAGCGAATTCCTGGTCCTGCTGGGAACTTACAACCGGTACTGGCTGGCCGCCGCCTTCGGCGTCACCGCGCTGGTGCTGTCGTCGGTGTACATGTTGTGGCTCTATCAGCGCGTGATGACCGGGCCGGTCGTTAGCGGCAACGAGAAGATCGGCGACCTCAAGGCGCGCGAATTGATCGTCGTCGCACCGTTGATCGCGTTGCTGCTCGTGCTGGGGATCTACCCCAAGCCCGTGCTCGACATCATCAATCCCGCCGTCGAGAACACCATGACCACCATCGGCCAGCACGACCCCAAACCGACTGTGCCGGCAGGAAATCCCAGGCCAGCCGAGGCAGCCCGGACCGCCGAAGGATCGCGATGACCCTCCCCACTCCCAGCATCCAGTACTTCCTGTTGTCCCCGACCCTCATCGTGTTCGGTATCGCCGTGGTGGGTGTCCTCGCTGAAGCATTCCTGCCCCGGCGTGCTCGCTACGGCGGCCAGGTGACGCTTGCGCTCGGCGGTTTGATCGCGGCGTTCGTCGCCGTCATCGCCGTGAGCCGCTCGATCGCCAGCTCCGGACGGGCCGCGGTGCTGGGTGCCATGGCCATCGACCGGCCGACGCTGTATCTGCAGGGCACCGTGCTGCTGGTCGCGGTGATGGCGGTCATCTTCATGGCCGAGCGCAGCCAAATCAAAACGGAAAGCAAGGTTTCCACCGGCGCCGGCCCGGGCGGCCTGGACTCGTTCACCCCGCAGGCGTCAGCGGTGCCCGACAGCGACGCCGAGCGGGACGCCGAGCGGGCCGGCGCCGCCCAGACGGAGCTCTTCCCGCTGACGATGCTGTCGGTCGGCGGCATGATGGTCTTTCCGGCTTCCAACGACCTGCTGACCATGTTCGTCGCGCTGGAAGTGCTGTCCCTGCCGCTGTATTTGATGTGCGGCCTGGCCCGTCATCGCCGCCTGCTGTCGCAGGAAGCGGCCATGAAGTACTTTCTGCTGGGCGCGTTTTCGTCGGCGTTCTTCCTGTATGGCGTGGCGCTGCTGTACGGCGCGACCGGCACATTGCTGCTGACCGGCATCCGGGATGCGCTGACCGCACGCGGCGACAGCTCGCTGGCGCTGGTCGGTGTCGCACTGCTGTCGGTCGGGCTGCTGTTCAAGGTCGGCGCCGTTCCGTTCCACTCGTGGATTCCCGACGTGTACCAGGGTGCCCCCACCCCCATCACCGGGTTCATGGCGTCGGCCACCAAGGTCGCGGCTTTCGGTGCGCTGCTTCGGGTGGTCTACGTCGCGCTGCCGCCGCTGCACGATCAGTGGCGCCCGATGCTGTGGACCATCTCCATCCTGACCATGGTGGTGGGGACCATCACCGCGGTGAACCAGACCGACGTCAAACGGATGCTCGCCTACTCGTCGGTCTCCCACGTCGGGTTCATCCTCACCGGGGTGATCGCCGACAACCACACCGGGCTCTCCTCCACGTTGTTCTATCTGCTCGCCTACAGCTTCAGCACCGTGGGCGCGTTCGCCATCGTGGGCCTGATCCGCGACAACGACGGTGTCGAGGACGCCTCGCTGTCGCATTGGGCGGGGCTCGGTCAGCGCTCACCCATTGTGGGCGTGATGTTTTCGATGTTCCTGCTGGCTTTCGCCGGTATCCCGTTGACCAGTGGATTCGTCAGCAAGCTCGCCGTGTTCGGGGCCGCCGCCCAGGGGGGCGCCGTGCCTCTGGTGATCGTCGGCGTGGTCGCCAGCGGCGTCGCCGCCTACTTCTACGTGCGGGTCATCGTGTCGATGTTCTTCACCGAAGCAACCGAGGACACCCCGCACGTGGTGGCGCCGGGCATCCTGAGCAAAGCCGCGATCGCGGTCTGCGCCGCGGTCACCGTGGCGTTGGGCATATTCCCGCAGCCCGTGCTCGACCTGGCCGATCAGGCCGCACAGCTGCTGCACTGATCGAGCGCCACGCGGCCGGGCCTGCGGTCAGCCGACGAACGGCCGGACAGCCAACAGGTAGATCGCCAGCGCTCCCAGCGGGGCGGCCAACGGCACCCAGGGCAACTGCAACGGAAACGACGTCGCCACCAGCCCGGCGAATGTAAACCCCACGGCCGCAACGGCTGTCGGCCAGCTACCCAGCACCACCGGGGCGGCCGCGCCGACCGCATGACAGCACACCAGGTAGGCGGCCGCGCACAGTCCGGACAGGGCGACGAACACGAGCGGCGGGTCGGACAGCACGAGCGCCGCGAGCGCCAACAGCGCGGCAACCGTTGCGGCGGGGCGGAATACCGTACCGGCCCCCACCGCGATCAGCGCCGCCACCCACGCCGCGACTGCGAATCCGCGCGAGCCGTGGGCGGCCGACCCCACCATGAGCAGACCGAACGCGATCGCGAACGCGGGTGCCCCGACCCGCGCCAGCGCGCCCGTGCCACCCTTATCCACGAAGCCT
>NZ_JAICZA010000059.1 GCF_025933915.1 Mycobacterium sp. | reverse complement strand
TTACCCGAACCGATGTAGGTCGAGGGGTCGGGCTTGTCGCGGCGCTGAATGAGCCCTTCGAGCACCTGGGAGCCGGCGGTTTCGGCCAGGGCCGCCAGTTCGGCCATGCTGGCCTGGCTATCGGCGGCGCTGCCGTCGGTCCACACGCCCACCAGGACGACCCGCTCGAGCCGAAGCTGGCGGTACTCGACCTCGGTGACGTCGGTGAGTTCGGTCGACAGGCCGGCGACACGGCGCAACGCCGACCGATCCTCGAGGGCGAGCTCGCCCGTGCTTGGCTCCGTGGCCGTCGGAGCGTGATCGCGAAATTCGGGATGTGTCATAGGCAGTAAGAGATGATGCACGCAAAGTCGGTGTCGTGCATCTGAATTAACGCCACTGTTCGCGCCACCATTCCTCGCTGATTTCTCCATGGGCCACCAGTACCGAGGGCCCCCGCAGGTAGCTGGTGGCATCGGTGATGGTGACGACGACCTCGCCGCCCGGCACCCGAACGGTCAGCGTGCCGGTGTCCGCGCCGGTGCCGGCCAGCGCAGCGACCGCGGCCGCCACCGTTCCGGTGCCACACGAGCGTGTTTCGCCCACTCCCCGCTCGTGCACTCGCATGTGTACCGTCCCGTCGGCCGGAGCGGTGAGGATCTCGACGTTCAACCCGTCCGGGAACTGGGCGGCATCGAACCTCACCGGCGCGGCGACGTCCAGCGCCGCCAACGCGGCAACGGTCAGGTCGGGGTCGACGCAGGCCAAGTGGGGATTGCCCACATCGATCGCCAGGCCGGAAAACCGCCGGCCCCCCACCGTCGCGGCAAAGGCGTCTCCCCCGCTGCCCAGCCTGTTGGCCTTGCCCATGTCGACGCTGATGTCAGCGGTGGTCGCATCGACGCGATGCACGGTCACCGGCCGGGGACCGGCCAGCGACCCGACCACGAAATCGTCGCGGCCCTCCAGCCCGCTGACGCGCAGGTAGTGCGCGAAGACCCGCACGCCGTTGCCGCACATCTGGGCGATGGACCCGTCCGCGTTGCGGTAGTCCATGTACCAGTCGTCGGCGGCCACGCCGTCGGGCAGCCGGTCGAGCACGCCGGCCGAGGCGGCGGCGCCGGCGGTGGTGACCCGCAGCACGCCGTCGGCGCCCAGCCCGCGTCGCCGGTCGCAGAGCGCGGCCACCCGCGACTCGGTCAGGCGCAGCGCGGCCTGCGGGTCAGGCAGCACCACAAAGTCGTTCTGGGTGCCGTGGCCCTTTGCGAATTTCACCTGTTCAGGATACGTGGCGCCACGCCCGCACCGCGCCGTCGACGACGCGGGCACGATCGGCGGCGTCGAGCCAGTGCACCCGGTGGTCACGGCGAAACCACGACCGCTGCCGTCGTACATAGCGTCGGGTGCCCGCGAAGGTCTGCTCCCGCGCCTCGCTCAGCCGATCCGGTCCGCCGCCCGCGTCGAGCGCCGCGATCACCTGCGCGTAGCCCAGGGCGCGCGCGGCGGTGACCCCGTCGCGCAGACCCTGCTCGAGCAGCGCGGTGACCTCGCCGACCAGACCCTGGTCGAACATCGCGTCGGTGCGCCTGGCGAGCCGTTCATCGAGAACCGTTGTGTCACAATCCAACCCGATGATGACGGTGTCCCACCTAGGTGCGCCGATCTGTGGTGCCGAGGCGGCGAACGGCTGGCCGGTCAGCTCGACCACTTCCAGGGCCCGCACCGTGCGCCGGGCGTCGGTGGGCAGGATCGATGCGGCCGCGGCGGGATCGAGACGGGCCAGCTCGGCGTGCAGCTCGCCCACCCCGACCTCGGCCAGCCGCCGCTCCCAGCGTGCGCGCACCGCGGGATCGGTGGCGGGAAACGACCAGTCATCGAGCAGCGCCTGGATGTAGAGCATGGAGCCGCCCACGATGATCGGCACCGCGCCGGCGGCCGCGATCGCTTCGATGTCCGCCGCGGCGGCGCGCTGATAGCGGGCGACCGTTGCGGTCTCGTTGACGTCGAGGACGTCGAGCTGATGATGGGGGATGCCGCGGCGCTCCCCGACGGGCAGCTTGGCGGTGCCGATGTCCATGCCCCGATAGAGCTGCATCGCGTCGGCGTTCACGATCTCCGCGCTCAGCGGCTCGGCCCGTTCTGCAATGTCGAGGGCCAGCTGCGATTTGCCGGTACCCGTGGGGCCGACGATCGCCAGTGGTCGCACCGGCACCGTCACAGCTGCCAGGCGCCGGCGAAGTAGCCCACCCCGTAGGGCGCTCCCCGATAGAGCTCCTTGGCCGATCGCGGTCCCGGCTCGGCCAGGCCGGCCAGCACCTGAAACGCGACCCGCCCCAGGATCTGGTGCGGCAGGCGGATCAGCTCCCCGACGTCGCCACCGGCCAGCGCGTCGTCGAGGGCCTTTTGGGCGACGGCGTTGCCCGGGTCGTGCCCGCCGGGGGCGGCCGGAGTCAGGGTATTGGCGCCGTCGGCCACGACCAGCACACCGATCGGCTCCGGCAGCCGGTCGATCTCGGCACGCAGTTGTTTGCCGCGGCTCAACGCGGTATCGACGTCGTGATCGCTACGGTAGACCCGCACCTGCGCGCTGGCCTGCGGGTGCGTCTGGCCGCGCACCCAGCCACCCAGCAACGCGCACACCGGTAGTCCGGCCGGCTCGGACACGTCGCCCGACTGTGGGGACAGCCGGACACGCACGTCCACACCGAAACCCGCGAAGGTTCCCACGGCATCGGGCCCGAATTCGTCGTCGGCGGGGCCCGTCCCGATGACCACCCAGCGTTCGGGCAGCAAGGCGGCCGCCGCGAGCGTCGCCGCGGACAGGTCGGCCACCTCGGCGGCGGCCGCACCGGCGAGTTCCGGAACAAGCACGGGCGCCGACGGAACGATGGCAATGGTGCTCAACACGCCACCAAACTAACGTGACCGGCCGGGTGGGCCAGAATTAGTCAGCAGCGTGAGCCGTCTGCCACAACCAGGCGGTCACCGTAGGGGCCGAAGTCGTCCGCGGCGGGCGTATCCCGGGACCGCGCTTTTCGCGTGGCACTGTCCCCACCGGGGTCGGTCCGATCGACGGCGGCGGCCTCGCCGCGGGCCAACGCGATCGTCGCGATGATGACCACCGACACGGCGGCGATCAGCACGAATGCCTCGGGGCCGCTGGCATTCACCGTCTCGCCCAGCACCAGCACCCCGAGCAGCCCCGCGACCACGGGCTTCGCCACCGTCATCGTCGGCAGGGACGCGGTCAGCGTGCCGGCGCGGAAGGCCGATTGCTGGAAGATCATCCCGGCCAGGGCCACCAGGAGCCACGGCACGAACTCCGGCGACGTCACCACGCGCATCAAGCCGTGCTCGGACATCTCGACGACACCCTTGGTCAGCACCGCGAACAGCGCCAGCGAGGAACCGGCCACCACGGCGAGGAGCACCGCAGCGAACGGGCCGCCGGTCCAAATTCGTGCCGCCACCACACAGCCCACCAAAGCCGGAACCATGATCAAGGCCACGATGATCCAGGTCTGCAGCGGAGCGCGTTGGTGGCCGGCCGCGGGGTCGCCGACGATGATGACCACCGCCAGCGCGCCGGCCAGGATCATCGCCCACATCCACTCCCGTGGCCTCACCCGATGGTGGGCAACTCGCGCGTAGATGGGCAGCGCGAACAACAGCGCGGTCACCTGCAAAGCCGTGACCAGGACCACCGAGCCCCACGCCAGGGCCGCGGCCTGCAGGCTGTAATTCGTGACCGCGGCCATGCCGCCGAGCCACCATCGCGCATCGCGCAGCGACAGGCGGAACAGTTCGAGGTGTCCGACCTGTTTGTCGGTGATTTCGTGCGCGGAGCGCTGGCGGATCACATCGCCGATCGCCGATGCCAGCGCCGCGCACAAGGCAATCAACGCAGCGACATCTACCTTCGACATATCCCGACCCCCAGCTCACGAACCTCCGACCCAGCTTTCCCCGGGGCGCAAGCAAATACACGCACATTTTGCGTTCAGTTCAACTACAAATCTATGACGTTCCACACGTCGCCAGCTGCGCAGCAGGCGATCATTTGATTATTACTTCAGCAAGCTATGTAACCGCTTGGATAACCCTAAGAGAATGTCACAGGCGGTTGTTCGGCGATGGGTCAGCCCCATCCGCTTCGGAGCTCTGGCCACAGCTTGCCCGAGGGAATCAGGACCGCGCGGGCGCCTCATCGGCGTCCGGGCGGGAATACCAAGGTGGCGGCGCATGGCGGGCCAAGCTGCTTGAATACTGTTAGGCACCTGCTGGGGAAACCTGGATGGGTCATCCGCAGATGCAGGAGACGGTGCCGCTACGCGCGGCAGGCGCGCGGGACACGAACCGCGCGGAAGGTTGCGAAAGGGTAGTGACGAGCGCATGACGGCTGACGAGCCTCGCGACGATTCAGCTCGGTCCGTGCCGCGTCCGGGACCGCGTCCCGGCCCCCGGCCCGTGAGCTCGGGGTCGCGGCCGGCCGCTCACCCGGTGCTGGTGCCGCCCCCGCCCAGCAATCCGTACCAATTTGGGCGCGTGGATGACGATGGCACGGTCTGGCTGATCAGCGCCGCCGGCGAGCGCATCATCGGCTCCTGGCAGGCCGGTGACCGCGACGCCGCGTTCGCCCACTTCGGCCGGCGGTTCGATGACCTGGCCACCGAGGTCACGCTCATGGAGGAGCGGCTGGCCTCGGGGACCGGTGACGCGCGCAAGATCAAGGTTCACGCGGCCGAGCTGGCCGAGACGCTGCCGACGGCCGCCGTGCTGGGCGATATCGATGCGCTCGCAACCCGTTTGACCCGCATTGCCGAACATGCCGAGGCGACTGTCGCCGCGGACCGCTCGCGGCGCGAGGAGCACCGCGCCACCCAGACCGCCCGCAAGGAGGCGCTGGCCGCCGAGGCCGAGGAGTTGGGCGCGAACGCGACGCAGTGGAAGGCCGCGGGCGACCGGCTGCGCGCGATCCTCGACGAATGGAAGACCATCAGCGGTCTGGACCGCAAGGTGGACGACGCGTTGTGGAAGCGCTATTCCGCGGCGCGGGAGGCCTTCAACCGGCGGCGGGGTTCGCATTTCGCCGAGCTGGACAAAGAGCGCTCGGGCATCCGCCAGGCCAAGGAGCGGCTCTGCGAGCGGGCCGAAGAGCTGTCCGATTCGACCGACTGGACGGCCACCAGCGCCGAGTTCCGCAAGCTGCTCACCGAGTGGAAGGCGGCTGGGCGAGCGACCCGCGAGGTCGACGAAGCCCTGTGGCGGCGCTTCAAGGCGGCCCAGGACGTGTTCTTCACCGCCCGCAACGCGGTGACGGCGGAAAAGGACGCGGAGTTCCGCGCCAATGCGACCGCCAAAGAGGCGCTGCTGGCCGAGGCGGAGAAGCTGGACACCAGCAACCACGACGCGGCCCGGGCGACGCTGCGCTCGATCACCGAGAAATGGGATGCGATCGGCAAAGTCCCGCGGGAGCGGTCCGGCGAGCTCGAGCGGCGACTGCGCGCGGTCGAGAAGAAGGTGCGCGACGCCGGCGAGACGGGTTGGTCGGATCCCCAGGCGCAGGCTCGGGCCGAGCAATTCCAGGCCCGCGCCGAGCAATACCAACAGCAGGCTCAAAAGGCCGCCGCGGCGGGGCGGGCCAAGGAAGCCGAAGAGGCCAAAGCCAACGCCGAACAGTGGCGGCAGTGGGCGCAGGCGGCCGTGGAGGCCCTGTCCCGCAAGGCCTAACGGCCCCTAACGGACATCGTCAGATCCCGTACCGCTGTCGGGGCCGGCGGGCGCCGAGGGCGTTTCCGCGGCGGCGGGCGGGGCCGGGTTGCCCAATGCATCCAGCAGCGTGATCGACTGCTGTTGCGCGGCGACGCGCCGACGCTCTTCCTCGGCGGCGAGCTGCACGATGGTCCGCGACCACACCACGCGGGCCCAGTGGTAGGTGAGCAGCAGGACGGTGATCCAGGCGACGATCAGGCCCCATCCCGGCCCCGGGTGCCCCGCGGCCACGGTCTGACGCGACCAGATCGCCAACATGCCCGCGGCGCCCGCGATCGCCGAGCCTGCCAGCGCAACCCACGCCAGCGCCCAGCGCCGGGTCACCAGCGCCAGCATCGAAAAGCCCACACCGAATACCAGCGCCAGCCAGGCGAACATCCGCGACGGCAGCGCGACCGCGGCCGCGCCGGCACCGTGGCTTTCGAACAACACGTCCCATCCGCGCACATCGCCGGTGTGCGGCAAGATGAACGATCCCAGCAGCGCGAACACCAGGATCGACACGAAGAAAGCCCTTGGGCCGGGATCGATTCCGCGTGCCACCCGACGTTCGGCGGCCTCGATCTCGGTCCGCAGGGCGCCGAGCTGTGTGTCTTCTTTTTTCATCGTGCACATCCCAGGGGTTCGGCCGGGCCGACGGGCGGCCCGACGGCGGGCATGCCAAGTCCGATACCGCGCGGGCGCCGCCCGGCGGCGTGCGCGTCACCGGCCCGGGTGCGGCGATGGGTCAGGATGCCCGCGTCGGCGATGAGGTGGTGGGGCGCGGCCCCGGTGACCACCGTGGTGACGATGTCGCCCGGGTGAGGCCGGGTGTCGGCGGGGTCGGTGGCGACTTCTCGGACGACTTCTCGGACGGCTTCTCGGACAGCAAAGTGCACCAGCCGGCCGTCGCGGGAGCGTCCGCTCATCCGCGCGGTGGCGGTGTCCTTGCGTCCTTCACCCGTGGCGACGAGCAGTTCGACGGGCTGCCCGATCAGGGCCTGGTTGCCCCGCAGCGAGATCTCCTCCTGCAGTTCGACCAGCCGCTCGTAGCGTTCCTGTACAACGGCTTTCGGTATCTGCCCGTCGAGGTCGGCGGCGGGGGTGCCGGGTCGCTTGGAGTACTGGAAGGTGAACGCGGCCGAGAACCGAGCCTGGCGCACGACGTCCAGCGTGGCCGCGAAGTCCTCCTCGGTCTCACCGGGAAATCCGACGATCAGATCGGTGGTGATGGCGGCGTGCGGCATGGCGGCCCGGACGCGGTCGATGATGCCGAGGTAACGCTCGGCGCGGTAGGAACGCCGCATCGCGCGCAGCACCCGGTCGGACCCGGATTGCAACGGCATATGCAGGGCGGGACACACATTCGGCGTCTGCGCCATGGCCTCGATGACGTCGTCGGTGAATTCGGCCGGATGCGGCGAGGTGAACCGCACCCGTTCCAGCCCGTCGATATCGCCGCAAGCCCGCAGCAGGCGCGCGAAGGCGCCGCGATCGCGGGGCAACGCCGGGTCGGCGAAGGACACCCCGTAGGCGTTGACGTTCTGACCCAGCAGCGTGACCTCGAGCACGCCGTCGTCCACCAGCGAGGCGACCTCGGCGAGGATGTCGTCGGGGCTGCGGTCGACCTCTTTGCCGCGCAGCGACGGAACGATACAGAACGTGCAGCTGTTGTTGCACCCAACCGAGATGGAAACCCAAGCGGCATAGGCGGATTCGCGGGCGCTCGGCAGCGAGGACGGAAACTCCTGCAGCGCCTCGGCGATTTCCACCTGGGCGACTTTGTTGTGGCGGGCCCGCTCGAGCAGCGTGGGCAGCGACCCGATGTTGTGCGTGCCGAAGATGACGTCGACCCAGGGCGCCTTGCGCAGCAACCCGTCGCGGTCCTTTTGGGCCAGGCAGCCACCGACGGCGATCTGCATCTCGGGATTTTCGCGTTTGCGCGGAGCCAGGTGGCTGAGGTTGCCGTACAGCTTGTTGTCGGCGTTCTCGCGAACCGCGCAGGTGTTGAACACCACCACGTCGGCGTCCGCGCCGTCGGCCGCGCGCTCGTAGCCGGCCGCCTCGAGCAGGCCCGCCAACCGTTCGGAGTCGTGGACGTTCATCTGGCAGCCGTAGGTGCGGACCTGATAGGTGCGCGCCGGTGCGGCGTCCGCCGCCACGGCCTCTCGCACCATCGAAGTCACGGGGCCATGGTACGGCGAGCGGTGCCCACCGGATTAACCCGCAGCTAGACCCGGCGGCGCTCCCGTTCGGCGGCCAGTTCCGCCAGGACGACCTCGCACGCCAGGTTCTGGCTGTAGCCGCGGCGCGCCAGCATCCCCACCAGCCGGCGAGTCACCCGCGCATCGTCGTCGCTCAGCGTCTCGCGGCGCAGCTTGGCCCGGATCAATTGCCCCGCCCGGTCCCGCTCGGCGCCGGCATCGATGCCGGCCAGCACGGTGGTGATCACGTCGTTGTCGACGCCCTTGGTGTGTAACTCGGCGGCCAAGGCACGCTTGCTTTTCCCGGCGTGCGCCCGGCGGGACCGCACCCACTGTTGGGCGAAGTCGGCGTCATCGATCAGGCCGACGGAGGCCAAGCGGTCGAGCACCCGCTCGCTGACCTCGTCGGGATAGCCGCGCTTGGACAGCCGGCCACGCAGCTCGGCCCGCGTGCGCGCTCTCGCGGTGAGCAGGCGCAGGCACAGCGCCCGCGCCTGCTCTTCGCGAGAGGGCTCAGAAATCGACGGGGGCGGGCAGGACGCCGTCATCGGACAAGTCATCGGTCACAACCGCGCCAATGCCAAGCTTTTCCTTGATCTTCTTCTCGATCTCGTTGGCCACTTCGTCGTTTTCCATCAAGAAGGTGCGGGAGTTCTCCTTGCCCTGGCCGAGCTGCTCGCCCTCATAGGTGAACCAGGAACCGGACTTGCGGATGAAGCCCTGATCCACACCCATATCGATCAGCGAGCCCTCCCGGCTGATCCCCCGGCCGTAGAGGATGTCGAACTCGGCCTGCTTGAACGGCGGAGCCACCTTGTTCTTGACGATCTTGACCCGAGTGCGGTTGCCGACCGCATTGGTGCCGTCCTTGAGCGTCTCGATCCGGCGTACGTCCATGCGCACCGAGGCGTAGAACTTCAAGGCCTTTCCACCCGTGGTGGTTTCAGGGCTGCCGAACATCACCCCGATCTTCTCGCGCAGCTGGTTGATGAAGATCGCGGTTGTTCCCGAATTGCTCAGCGCGCCAGTCATTTTCCGCAGTGCCTGGCTCATCAGCCGGGCCTGTAGACCGACATGGCTGTCCCCCATCTCGCCTTCGAGCTCCGCGCGCGGCACCAGCGCGGCCACCGAGTCGATGACCAGGATGTCCAGGGCGCCGGAGCGGATCAGCATGTCGGCGATCTCGAGAGCCTGCTCCCCCGTATCCGGCTGGCTGACCAACAGGGAGTCGGTGTCCACACCGAGTTTTTTGGCGTACTCCGGGTCCAGGGCGTGCTCGGCGTCGATGAAGGCCGCGACGCCGCCGGCGGCCTGGGCGTTGGCCACCGCGTGCAGCGCGACGGTGGTCTTACCCGAGGATTCCGGGCCGTAGATCTCCACGACCCGGCCGCGGGGCAGCCCGCCAATGCCCAAGGCCACGTCCAGTGCGATGGATCCGGTCGGGATGATCGAGATCGGCTGACGCGTCTCGTCGCCGAGACGCATCACCGAGCCTTTGCCGTAGCTCTTTTCGATCTGGGCCATCGCCAGTTCGAGAGCCTTTTCGCGATCGGGGGCTTGCGCCATGGTGCCTCTCCTATAGTCGGTGTTCGTCTGACCGGTATCGGTCGGTTGTCGGTGACACTAGAGAAGGCCACCGACAAGTTGACTGGCCGAACGCTCCCCACACTAGCCGAACAGGTGTTCGATTCAAGTCCGACACGCCGTTGGCCGCCCATCGCGTGTGGCAACATCGGCCACCGAAAGGCGTCGACGGGCTTCCCAGGCGGATTTCCCCGGGAGGCGGTCGCGAAGCAATGGACATCTCCACCCAGCTGGCCGAAACAGCTTCCTACGGAGGCTTTTTCGCGCTGACCGTCGGGGGCGACGCGACGGGGTGGCATCCGGTCGGGCAGTCCTACGCCGACGGCTGCGCCGACCTGATCGACGCCACCGTCCGGCGCTACCGCACGACCGACCGGCGGATCGGCGCCTCACTGGTTCACCTGGCCCACGCCTCCCGGCTGTGGTCACCGGTGCTCGCGTGCGCGATCGGCCACGGCGTCCTCCCCGACCTCGACGACCTGCAACGCGCCGACGACGGCGCCCGGCTACGCCTGCCCAGACCGCTCGGGAAACCCGCCGATGCACCGGACGCGCTATACCGCGTCGTGGTGAGCGAGCACATGCGGCCGCTCGCCGCCGGCCTGCGGGTCAAGCTGGCGCCCGCGCTGCTCGCGGGCAACATCGCCTCCGCGCTGGTGGGGGCCGCGCGAGCCCTGCTGTCGGCGCGGCCCGACCTGCGTCGCCCGATCGTCGAGACGACCCGGTCCCTGTTGGACACCGGGGTGCTGGCCGGATCCGGCGTCATCACCGGCCCGCAGCTGGGCTTGCGGCGTCGCAGCTGCTGCCTTTTCTATCGGCTGCCCGGAGGATCCCTGTGCGACGACTGCGTGCTTCGCCCGACGCGGCGATAGGGCCGGTCGGGCCACGGGAGCGTCGTTTGGCGTCGCCGTGTCGGGGTATCTGGCCAACATGTCCTCCGCCGAAACCCCATCCCTGCGCGCCCTCGCGCTGGTCTGCTCGTTGAAGAAGAGCCCGGCGCCGTCCAGCAGCGAGCTGATCGCCGGCCAGTTGCTCGAACAGCTGCGCAGCGCCGGCGTCGCGGGTGAGACCGTACGGTGCGTGGACCTGGCGCTGCTTCCCGGTGTCGAAGCCGACATGGGGCCGGGCGATGAGTGGCCCGCGCTGTTGAACAAGGTCGAGGCGGCGGACATCGTCATCGTGTCGACGCCCACCTGGGTCGGTCACATGTCCAGCGTCGCCCAGCGCGTCCTGGAGCGCCTCGACGCCGAGCTGTCCGACACGGACGACGCGGGAAGGCCGCGGATGGTGGGCAAGGTGGCCCTGGCCGCGGTCGTGGGCAACGAGGACGGCGCGCACAAGATCGTTGCGGACCTATTTCAGGCGCTCAATGACATCGGTTTCTCGATCGCCGCGCAGGGTTGCACCTACTGGAACGGCGAGGCCATGCAGGGCACCGACTACACCGACCTCGACGACGTCCCGGAGGCCGTCGCGTCCGCCACCCGGAATGCGGCCCGCAATGCCGTGCACCTGGCCACTGCGCTGCGGCAAAACCCTTATCCGGCATACGAATAACGCGCTCGGATCACCACTGCTCTTGGGGCACGTCGAAGTCGGCGCACAACGCCCGCCAGACGTCGCGGGGCTCGATCCCCTCCTCGATGGCCTGGGCGGCCGTCCGTCCGTCGAAGCCGGTCAGCACGTGATCCACCAACACCGACGAGCCGTAGGTGGTGCCAAAGCGCAGGACTACCCGCTCGTGAAACTCCATTAGCCGCACGCCAGTGAACATACCCAGAGGGCATGGATCGGACACCCCGGCGCGACCGCCGGTCACCGCCAGCTGGCCGGCAGATCGACGATGTGGTTGGGGCAGTCCGTCTGGACCGCGATGGACATGATGTCGCGCGCGCGTTGCGCCGACATCGTCGCGCGCAACTGCATGAAGGTGTATTCGGCCGGCGCGAGTCCCTGTTCAGCGGCGGCCGGATCGTCCATCAACTGGCATACCTGCTGCTGCTCGGGGTCGGCGCGGGCGACGCCCGTCCCGACTACCGAGCCCGCCAGCAGGGCGCCCGCGGCGAACGTCGTGATGATCCTCATTGCGTGCCTCCCGCCGAAGCATAAGACGGCCCGGGCGCTGCGCAGCGGATCATTCGGCCACCGCCAGCGCCTCGTGGCACACCCGGACCGGATCGGCGACGTCGGCGATGCCGGCGGCGGCCTGTCGCGCCGCCGCCCGGTAACCGGGTGACGCCAGCACCTCGTTGACCGCGGCCACCAGCGCGTCGGCGGTCAGCGGCCGAACCAGGCGCGCGCTGCCCTGGCGGACGATCCGGTTGGCGATCTCCCACTGGTCGCCGCCGCCGGGCACGGCCACCAGCGGCACCCCCGCCAGCAGCGTCTTGGCCACCATTCCGTGGCCGCCGCCGCAGATCACCAGGTCGGCGTGCTTCAGCAATGCGGCCTGGCTGCCCAGCCCGACCACCGCCCACGGCGGCACCGTCAGATCGGCTCCGCCGAGCCGCGAGACCACCACCCGCGCCCCCGCCGGCAGCGTGTCGCCCGGCGTCAGGCAGGCCAGCGCGACCTCGGCCAGCCCTTCGGTGCCGGTCAACGCGGTCGACGGCGCGACCACCACCACGGGTCCGGGTCCCGCGGGGATTTCCAGCACCCGATCGGTGGGCTCGAAGTGCAGCGGGCCCACCACCACCGCCTCCAGCGGCCAGTCGGGCCGGGGCACCTCGCACGCGGGCAGCGTGGCGATCAGCCGTCGTAGCGGTCCGGGGTCGTCGGCCGGCAATCCGATCTCGGCCCGCGCCGCCGCGCGCTGCCGCAGGCCGGCCCGCCAGGAACGCGCGGTGAGCGCGCGCAGCGCGGTGTCCCGCAGCCGGCCCCGGATGCCGGTGCCCGGCGCCAGCCCACTGCCGATCGGCGGCAGGCCCTTCGACGGCAGGTACAGCGGATGCGGGTTGAGTTCGATCCACGGGATCCCCAACAGCTCGGCGGCCATGCCGCCGCCCGCGGTGATGACGTCGGACACCACCAGGTCGGGGGCCAGGTCGCGCAGCGCGGGCACGTTGAGCACGGCCATCCGCGCGGCGCGCCGGTGGATCCTGGCCCCGGCGTCGACGTCGTCGTCGGTGGCCACCAGCCCGTCCAGCGCGACGGCGTCGATGCCGGCGCCGCGGGCGGTGTCGATCCATTCGGCTCCGGTGAAAAGCGTGGGCTCGTCGCCCGCCTCGGCAAAGCGCCGGCACAGCGCGATCGCCGGGAACGAATGCCCGGGATCCGGCCCGGCAACCACGGCGACACGCATCGCGCTTACCCTGCCACAGCGCCGGGCCGCGACACTCGCCTACGCTGGCAAGATGACCGAGCTGACTGGGACAACCGCTGCGAACACCCGCACGGTCGAAGGATTCCTGAACGCGCTGCAGGACGCGGATTACGACGCCGCCGACGCCGCGCTGGCCGACGACCTCGTCTACGAAAACGTCGGCCTGCCCACCATTCGTGGTCGCGCCAGGGCCATGAAGCTGTTTCGCCAGATGGAAGGCCGCGCCGCCTTCGAGGTGAAGATCCACCGCATCGCGGCCGACGGCGGGGCGGTACTCACCGAACGCTCCGATGCGCTGATCTTCGGCCCCCTGCGGCTGCAGTTCTGGGTGTGCGGCGTGTTCGAGGTCCACAACGGGCGGATCACGTTGTGGCGGGACTACTTCGACTTCTTCGACATGCTCAAAGCCACCGCGCGCGGTCTGGTGGCACTGGTGATGCCGTCGCTGAAAGCAACGTTCTGAGCCTGGGAAATGATCATGAGCCAGGATGCCGGTCGCACGCGGCCGAAGTTCTTTCAGTTCGTCCGCTATTGCTGCGGTGCTCGGCTCCCGGACTCGATGCGCGACTGGGTGCGCAACGACCTGGCCGGCAAGGGCGCGAGCGCCCGGATGATGCGCCGCGTGGTGGTGCCGGCGGTGGTGGTGCTGGCCCCGTTCTGGTTGATCCCGACGACGCTCGACGTGCATCTGGGCATGACGCTGCCGATTCTCATTCCGTTCGTGTACTTCTCGCACGCGCTCAACAAGGTGTGGCGCCGCCACATGCTGGCCGTGCACGGTCTGGACCCCGAGCTGGTCGACGAGCTGGCCCGCAAGCGCGACGCCCACATCCATCGGTCGTACATCGAGCGCTACGGCCCGCGCCCGGAAGACTAGCCGGCGCCGCGCAGTCCGCCGAGTTCGTCGAATGCCTGCGCCCAACCGAGCAGGCGGTCCGTGGCCCCGGCCAGCTCGGTGCGGTAGCGCTGCGACCCGGCTAGCCCGTCACCGTTCGCCGAGGACACCAATTGGGCTGCGGCGGTGACCATTTCGTTGTATTGGCGAACACCGGCGCTCAGTTGCGCGGTGAACGCGTTGATGGTGGGCACCAGATACGACCGCGACTCCTCGCTCGCCTGCGCCGCCCGCTCCATCGAGACGACCTGCGCGGCGGTGGACGCCATGGCCGCGGAGGTTTTGGCGGCGGCTTCGGTCAAGTCGCGGATCTCGGCCGTCGGCAACATCGCGCCCCGCTCCAGCACGGCCACCAGCGAGAAAAATCCGCGCTCGGAGGCGCCCAGCGCGTACATGGCGGGGCGCGCCGCCGAACCCGGCGGCGGCAGCCGGCGCGCGTTCGTGGTCCGGGGCACCGGCAGCGGCTCGGACCGCAGCCAGCGGTAGCGCAGCAGCAGCAACGTGGCCGGGATGGCCATGGCCACGGCGACGGCGCCGGTGATTTCCAGCAGCAACGCGAACCACCCCCAGGCCGCGAGCAGCATCGTCACCACCGCCCAGAACACGCACCCGGCGGCGAATATCAGGCCCCACCGCAGCGCGCGGCGCCGGCGGCGCAGCTGCCGTGCGCGCGGGTCCGCGGCCGCGCCGATCTTGCGGGCCAGCACGTCGGAAAGATCGGCGACGGTGGCCAATCCCCGGTGCAGCAACGCGCGCCATGGGCCGGACCGCGCCGCGTTCATCGCCATGACACCGGGCTACTGACCAAGTGGCTTCTCGCTGACCGCGCCACCGGCGCTCTCCGCGGACGCGGGCGTGCCGGGAGTGGACTCCGCGGCGGGCGTCCCCCCGATCGGCAGCGCCTCGCCCCGCATGGAGGCGCGGATCTGCTCGAGCCGGGAATGGCCGGCCATCTGCACGCCGGCCTGCTCGACCTCGAGCATGCGGCCCTGCACCGAACCCTGCGCGAGTTCGGCCGAACCGATCGCGTTGGCGTAGCGACGTTCGATCTTGTCGCGCACCTCGTCGAGGCTGGGCACGTTACCCGGCGCGGCGATCTCGCTCATCGACCGCAGCGAGGCGCTCACCTGTTCCTGCATCTTCGCCTGCTCGAGCTGGCTGAGCAGCTTGGTGCGCTCGGCGATCTTCTGCTGCAGCACCATCGCGTTCTGCTCGACCGCCTTCTTGGCCTGGCCGGCCGCGTTCAGCGCCTGATCGTGCAGCGCCTTGAGGTCCTCGACGCTCTGCTCGCCGGTCACCAGCTGGGCCGCGAACGCCTCGGCGGCGTTGTTGTACTCGGTGGCCTTGGCGGCGTCACCGGCGGCGGTGGCCTGGTCGGCCAGCGTCAGCGCTTGACGCACGTTGACCTGCAGCTTTTCGATATCGGCGAGTTGCCGGTTGAGCCGCATCTCCAGTTGGCGCTGGTTGCCGATCACCTGCGCCGCCTGCTGGGTCAGCGCCTGGTGGGTGCGCTGCGCCTCCTCGATGGCCTGCTGGATCTGCACCTTGGGGTCTGCATGCTCGTCGATTTTCGCGTTGAACAGCGCCATGAGGTACTTCCACGCCTTGACGAACGGATTGGCCATGAGTTAGCTCCACCTTCGCTTCTTGAGGGGCCGGATGGGTCCGGACGGGCCCTGCGCCTGTCGCTCAATTTAGTGGGTTGGCGCCGATCGCCCCACCCCTTGCGCGGGATCCGCCGCGCCGGCGCTCAGGCCAGCGCCAGCGACGCCACCGGCGGAATGACCACCTTGGTGCTGACGTCGATGCTGGTGCCGGCCGGCGCTTCCGTGGGCGTGCCGATCGCCACCCGCTCGTGGGCCCTCTCCTGGCCGGCCATCCGCTCGCCGGCGTGGGTGAGAACCGACGACAACGGGACCTCCAGCGCGTCACAGATCGCGTTGAGTAGTTCGCTGGACGGCTCCTTGCGGCCGCGCTCAACCTCGGACAGATACCCGAGGCTCACTCGCGCCGAATCAGACACCTCACGCAGCGTCCGGCCCTGTGTCGTGCGGGCCTCGCGCAGCACGTCGCCGATGACCTCGCGCACCAATGGCGGCATCCCGCCCTCCTTCGTCCAGTCGGCCCTGCGCGGCACGTACCCCAGCTTGCCTCCGGCAGGTGCTCATTAGGTGAACGCCGCCAGCGGTGGTCTGGTTCCCGTTCGGGGGCCGAAATCAGCCGTTCGTCCGGCGCACTTCCCGAACGGTCGACACCACGTAGTCGATGCCGGTGATCACCGTCAGCACGATCGCCGCGCCCATCACCACATCCGCGGTCACCCGGAAGCCCCCCGCCAGCGGCAGGACGAACAGCCCGATGGCCAGCACCTGCACCACGGTTTTGAGCTTGCCGCCCCAACTGGCCGGGATGACCCCGCGGCGGATCACGGCCAACCGCAGCACGGTGACGCCGAATTCGCGGATCAGGATCACCACGGTGACCCACCACGGCAGCTCACCGAGCATCGACAACCCGATCAGTGCCGATCCCACCAGCGTCTTGTCCGCGATCGGGTCGACGAACGCGCCGAATTCCGTTGCCATGCCGTAGTTACGGGCCAGCAGGCCGTCCAGCCGATCGGTGATGCAGGCCACCGCGAAGATGAGGAAAGCCACCACCCGGAAACCGGCTTGCCGGCCGTCCCCGGCGAACAGGGCGAGCAGAAAGACCGGTACCAGCACCAGCCGCAACAGCGTCAGCGTATTGGCGAGGTTGGCGATATTCGCGCGGCCTACCACCGGACCCGTCTGCGGCTGCCCCGACACGGCAACAGAATAACGGTTGACCAGCGCCGCCGTCCCCGATGTCGATACTGTTAGCCGTGAGCAGAAGTCCGCAGGGCTACCGGCCGCTGGTTCGGCGAGCGCGAACGTCCGATGTTCCGGCCATCAAGCAGCTGGTCGACACGTACGCGGGAAAGATCCTGCTCGAAAAGAATCTCGTGACCCTCTACGAGGCCGTTCAGGAGTTCTGGGTGGCCGAGCACGAGGGCCGGGTGGTCGGTTGCGGGGCGCTGCACGTGCTGTGGGCCGACCTCGGCGAGGTGCGTACGGTCGCGGTCAACCCGGCGATGACCGGCCACGGCATCGGCCACGCGATCGTCGACCGGCTGCTGGAAGTCGCCCGCGACTTGGCGCTCAAGCGGCTCTTCGTGCTGACCTTCGAGACCGAGTTCTTCGCGCGGCACGGGTTCACCGAGATCGAGGGCACCCCGGTCACCGCCGAGGTCTTCGAGGAGATGTGCCGTTCCTACGACATCGGCGTGGCCGAGTTCCTGGACCTCAGCTACGTCAAGCCGAACATTCTCGGCAACTCCCGGATGCTGCTGAGGCTGTAGCGGCGTTATTCGGGATCGCCGCCGTCGGCGTCGCTGCCACCCCTGATCAACGCCAGCGTTCCCGCCAGTTCGTCGGGCTTGACCAACACCTCGCGCGCCTTGGACCCTTCGGACGGCCCGACGATGCCGCGGGTCTCCATCAGGTCCATCAGCCGGCCGGCCTTGGCGAAGCCGACGCGCAGCTTGCGCTGCAGCATCGAGGTGGAGCCGAATTGGCTGGATACCACCAGCTCGACGGCCTGCAAGAACACGTCCATGTCGTCGCCGATGTCGGGGTCGACGTCGGTGCGTTCGCCGGTGGGCTTGGCGTTGGTGACGCCCTCGGTGTACTCGGGTTCGGCCTGGTCCTTGCAGGCGGTGACGACGGCCTGGATCTCCTCGTCGGTGATGAAGGCACCCTGCAGCCGGATGGGTTTGTTGGTGCCCATCGGCAAAAACAGGCCGTCGCCCATGCCGATCAGCTTCTCGGCGCCGGCCTGGTCCAGGATCACCCGGCTGTCGATGAGCGATGACGTGGCGAACGCCAACCGGGACGGCACGTTGGTCTTGATCAGCCCGGTGACCACGTCGACGGACGGGCGCTGGGTGGCCAGCACCAGGTGAATGCCTGCGGCGCGGGCCTTCTGGGTGATCCGCACGATCGCGTCCTCGACATCGCGCGGCGCGGTCATCATCAGGTCGGCCAGCTCGTCGACGATCGCCACCACGTACGGGTAGGGCCGGTACTCGCGCTGGCTGCCGAGCGGCGCGGTGATGGCGCCGGAGCGCACCTTGTCGTTGAAGTCGTCGATGTGCCGGACCCGCGACGCCTGCATGTCCTGGTAGCGCTGCTCCATCTCCTCGACGAGCCAGGCCAGCGCGGCCGCCGCCTTCTTGGGCTGGGTGATGATCGGGGTGATCAGATGCGGAATGCCTTCGTACGGCGTCAGTTCCACCATCTTCGGGTCGATCAGGATCATCCTGACCTCTTCCGGGGTGGCGCGGGTCAGCAGCGAAATCAGCATCGAGTTGACGAAGCTGGATTTACCGGATCCGGTGGAGCCGGCGACCAGCAGGTGCGGCATCTTGGCCAGGTTGGCGGCGATGAAGTCGCCCTCGATGTCCTTGCCCAGCCCGATGACCAGCGGATGGTGGTCGCGGCGGGTCGACGGGTCGGTGAGCACGTCGGCCAGCCGCACCATTTCGCGGTCGGTGTTGGGCACCTCGATGCCCACGGCCGACTTGCCGGGGATGGGCGCCAGCATGCGCACGCTTTCGGTGGCCACGGCGTAGGCGATGTTCTTCTGCAGCGCGGTGATCTTCTCGACCTTCACGCCCGGTCCGAGCTCGACCTCGTAGCGGGTCACGGTGGGGCCGCGGGTGCAACCGGTCACCGCCGCGTCCACCTTGAACTGGGTCAGCACCTCGGTGATGGCGTCGGCCATGACGTTGTTGGCGGCGCTGCGCTTCCTGGGCGGGTCGCCCGCCACCAGCAGGCTCAGCGACGGCAGCGTGTACGGCCCCTCGACAACCCGGTCCAGCTCGATGGTGTCCTGCTTGCCCGTCGACCGTCCGCGCTTGCGGCCCCGCCTCGCGCCGGGTTCTGAGCCGGGTTGTAAGGCGGGTTCGGGGACGGTGGGGACGTCGTCCTGCAGCGCGGCCTGGGCGTCGTCGTCGGGCGACCACGGCTGCGGCGCGTCGTCAGAGTCGTGACCGGGGCCGGGGTCGTCGGCGAACTCGTCGGCGTAGTCGTACGGTTCGTCGTCGTAGTCCTCGTCGACGAACCGAGTGTGGAACAGGTTGCGCATCACCACGGGCACCTCGCGGATGGTGGTGCCCGTCAACAGCAGCAGGCCGAACATGAAGCCGATGAACAGCAGCGGCGCGGCGATCCAGGGCGTCAACCCGTCCGAGAGCGGCCCGCCGATCGCGAAGCCGACGAATCCCGCCGCGCGACGGCGCGCTTCCGGGTCTCCCGGCGAACCGGACCACAGATGGCGCAGGCCGAGCACCGACAGGGTGATCAAGCTGGCGCCCAGGATCAGCCTGGGGCGCACGTCGGGGTTGGGCTCGGTCCGCATCAGCGCGACGCCCACCGCGGCGGTGACGACCGGCAGCGCCAGCACGCCGGCGCCGATGAAGGTCCGCAACAGGGTGTCGACCCACGCGCCGACCGGCCCGGCCGCGTGGAACCACGAGCTCGCAGCGACCACCACGGAAAAGCCCAGCAAAAGCAGCGCGATTCCGTCGCGACGGTGTCCTGGGTCGATGTCGCGGGCCCGCCCGATCGACCGGGCCGCGCCGCCCGTCCCCCTGGCGGCCATCAGCCAGGTGGCGCGCATGGCGCGGCCGCAGGTCACGCCGATTCCGACCAGTGGCGAGTGGTGGCGCCGCCGGGTGGGCTTGCCGACCTTCCGGCGGGGCGCCGCTGGTCGCGCACCTCGGGGCCGGCTGGCCCGCGAAGGGGCCTTTGACCTGCTCGTTCGGCTTCCGGAGCGGGCGGCGGTCTTACTGGGCATGACGGCAAGGGTAGTCGCAACGACATCATCTACACCACCCGCCACACTGGTAACGGTCCGGCTTGTCAGGCATGTGACGGGTCGGCCGCCCGGTCGCGTGAGTAGGGTAGACAGCCGGTGACTTGGGCAACAAGAGTCGTGCTCGTCACCCATCCCGGAGCGCCCAGGAGGCCATCAATGCCCGTCGTCGTCGTCGCCACCATGACCGTCAAACCGGAATCGGTCGACACCGTTCGCGACATCCTCACCCGCGCGGTCGAAGAAGTGCACGACGAGCCCGGCTGTCAGCTGTACTCGCTGCACCAATCGGGCGAGACCTTCGTCTTCGTCGAGCAATGGGCCGATGAGGAGGCGCTCAAGGCGCACAGCACCGCGCCGGCGATCGGCAAGATGTTCAGCGCGGCCGGCGAGCACCTCGACGGCGCCCCCGACATCAAGATGTTGCAGACGATCTCGGCGGGCGATCCGGCCAAAGGACAGTTGCGCCCCTGATGACCCCCACGCCGGATGGCCCACTGAAAGGGAAGGTCGCCTTCATCACCGGCGCCGCGCGCGGCCAGGGACGCGCGCACGCGGTGCGGCTGGCCGCCGACGGCGCCGACATCATCGCCGTCGACCTGTGCGACCAGATCGCCAGCGTCCCCTACTCGCTGGCCACACCGGAGGACCTGGCGGCCACCGTGAAGCTCGTCGAGGACACCGGCTCGCGCATCGTGTCCTCTCGTGGCGACGTCCGCGACCGCGAATCGCTGTCCGCGGCACTGCAAGCGGGTCTCGACGAGTTCGGCCGTCTCGACATCGTGGTGGCCAACGCCGGGATCGCTCCCATGCAATCCGGTGACGACGGCTGGCGCGACGTCATCGACGTCAACCTCACCGGCGTCTACCACACCATCAAGGCCGCGATACCCACGATGGTCAAGCAGGGCACGGGCGGGTCGATCGTGTTGATCAGCTCCAGCGCCGGGCTGGCCGGCGTGGGCAGCCCGGACGCCGGTTCCGTGGGTTACGCCGCCGCCAAGCACGGGGTCGTGGGGCTGATGCGGATTTACGCGAACCTGCTTGCCGGGCAGATGATTCGGGTCAACTCGATTCATCCCTCCGGTGTCGAGACGCCGATGATCAACAATGAGTTCACCCGCGAGTGGCTGGCCAAGATGGCCGCCGCGACCGACACGCCGGGGGCGATGGGCAACGCCATGCCCGTGGAGGTGCTGGAAGCCGAAGACATCGCCAATGCGGTGGCATGGCTGGTGTCCGATCAGGCCCGCTACATCACCGGCGTCACCTTGCCGGTCGACGCGGGCTTCTTGAATAAGTAGCGGTCATGGCGCGAAATCTGGTGGCGCAGACGGCGTTCGGCCCGATGCTGTTGGCCGCGGTCGAGCAAAACGAGCCGCCCGGGCGCCGCCTCGTGGACGACGATTTCGCCGAGCTGTTTCTGCCCGCCCCGCTGCGGTGGCTGGTCGGCGCGACGCGGTTCGCGCCGGTTCGTCGCCTGATGATCCGCGGCTCGGAGTTCACCGGTCCCGGGCTGTGGGCGAATCTGGCCTGCCGCAAGCGTTTTATCGCCGACAAGCTCGCGGAGTCGCTCGACGGCATCGACGCCGTCGTCATTCTCGGGGCGGGGCTGGACACCCGCGCCTATCTGCTGACGCGGCGGGTCCGCATCCCGGTGTTCGAGGTCGATCTGCCGGTGAACGTCGCCCGCAAGTTCAAGACGGTCCGCCGGGTGCTGGGCGAACCACCGCTGTCGGTTCGGTTGGTGGCGTTGAACCTCGAGCATGACGACCTGCTCACCGCGCTCGCCGAGCACGGGTACCGCACCGATTACCGGGTCTTCTTCATCTGCGAAGGCGTCACCCAATACCTGACCGAAGCCACCGTTCGCCGGACGCTGGAGGGGCTGCGCGCGGCGGCGCCCGGCAGCCGTTTGGTGTTCACCTACGTCCGCAGGGATTTCATCGACGGCACGAATCGGTATGGCACCCGCACGCTGTACCGCAACGTCCGCCAGCGGCGGCAATTGTGGCATTTCGGCTTGCAGCCCGACGAGGTTGCCGCTTTCCTCGACGAGTACGGTTGGCGCCTGGTGGAGCAGGCCGGGCCCGATGAACTCGCCCAGCGTTACGTCGAGCCCACCGGTCGCAAACTCAAGGCGTCGCAACTGGAGTGGTCGGCCTTCGCGGAGAAGATCTAGCCGCGTTCAGACCTCGATGACGGTCGGCACGATCATCGGCTGCCTGCGGTAGGTTTCGCCCACCCACTTGCCGATGGTGCGCCGCACGGCCTGGGCGATGCGGCTCGGATCGGTGATGTTCTCGGCCATCAGCGCTTCCAGCTCCGCCTCGACCCTGCGCACCACGGGCTCGAGCGCCTTGGGATCTTCGGAGAATCCCCGCGAATGCAGGTGCGGTGGGGCCACCGGACGTCCGGTGCCGCGCTGAACCACCACGGTCACCGCGACGAAACCCGATGACAGGATGAGCCGTTCGCCCAGCGTGATGTCGCCGACGTCGCCGTTGATCAGGCCGTCGACGAACATCTTGCCGACCGGCACCGCGCCGGCTATCGCGGCCTTGCCCGCGACCAGGTCCACGCTGACGCCGTTCTCGGCCAACAGGATCGACTCCTCCGGCACTCCGGTGCGGGCCGCCAGCTTGGAGTTGGCGCGCAGCATCCGCCACGTGCCGTGCACGGGCATGACGTGGCGGGGCCGAATCCCGTTGTACAGAAACAACAGTTCCCCCGCGTAGGCGTGACCCGAAACATGAACGCGCGCTTGGGCGTTGGTGACAACCCGGGCCCCGATCTTGGCAAGCTCGTCGATGACGCCGTACACCGCCTCCTCGTTGCCCGGGATCAGCGAGGACGCCAGCACCACGAGGTCACCCGCGGTCAGCGTGATGCTGCGGTGCTCACCGCGCGACATCCGCGACAACGCCGACATCGGCTCGCCCTGGGTTCCGGTGGTGATCAGCACCACCTTCTCGGGCGGCATCATCTCGGCGGCACCGATGTCGATCACGTCGGAATCCGCCACCCGGAGGAAGCCGAGCTCGCGGGCGATCCCCATGTTGCGCACCATGGACCGGCCGACGAACGACACCCTGCGCCCCAATGCCACTGCGGCATCGATGATTTGCTGAACCCGGTCCACGTTGGAGGCGAAGCACGCCACGATCACGCGGCCGTCGGCGCCGCGAATCAGGCGGTGCAGCGTCGGACCCACTTCGCTTTCCGACGGCCCGACACCGGGCAGCTCGGAGTTGGTCGAATCACACAGGAACAGGTCCACTCCCGTGTCACCGAGCCGGGACATGCCGGCCAGGTCGGTCGGCCGGCCGTCCAGGGGGAGCTGGTCGAGCTTGATGTCGCCGGTGTGCAAAACCGTTCCCGCACCCGTGTGCACGGCGATCGCCAGGGCGTCGGGGATGGAGTGGTTGACGGCGAAGTATTCGCATTCGAACACGCCGTGGGGGCTCTTCTGGCCCTCGGCCACCTCGACGAACACCGGCTTGAGCCGGTGCTCGCGACACTTCGCGGCGACCAGCGCCAGCGTGAATTTCGAACCGACGACCGGAATGTCGGGACGCAGCTTGAGCAGGAACGGAATTCCGCCGATGTGGTCCTCGTGGGCGTGGGTGAGCACCAGCGCCTCGATGTCGTCGAGCCGGTCCTCGATGTGGCGCAGATCCGGCAGGATGAGATCGACCCCGGGCTCGTCGTGGGTCGGGAACATCACGCCGCAGTCGATGATCAACAGCCGGCCCAGGTGCTCGAAAACCGTCATGTTGCGGCCGATTTCGCTGATGCCACCCAGGGCGGTGACCCGCAACCCCCCGGTGGCCAACGGGCCGGGCGGGGCGAGGTCTACATCCACTTCTCGGACGCTCCTTGGGTCACCTGAGCACCGACGCCGCACGCATATCGGCGGCCAGCGCGTCGATTTGCTCTGCCGTAGCGGGCATCTGCGGCAGCCGGGGATCGCCGGCGTCGATGCCCTGCAGGCGCAGACCCGCCTTGGACATCGTCACCCCGCCCAGGCGGGCCATCGCGTCGCACAGCGGGGCGATGGTGGCGTTGATCTTGCGGGCGGTGGCGATATCCCCGGAATTGAAGGCGGACAACATTTCCCGGAGCTGATTGGTCGCCACATGAGCAATCACGCTGATGAAGCCGGTGGCCCCCATGGCGAGCCACGGCAGGTTCAGCGCGTCGTCACCGGAGTAGTAGGCCAGGCCGGTCTCGGCGATGATCTGACCGCCGCCGTGCAGGTCGGCCTTGGCGTCTTTGATCCCGACGATGTTCGGGTGGGCGGCCAGCGCACGGATGGTTTCGGGCTGGATCGGTATCACCGAGCGTGGCGGGATGTCGTAGAGCAGCACCGGCAATTCGGTCGCGTCGGCGACGGTGGTGAAATGCGCGATCAGCCCGCTCTGGGGTGGCTTCGAGTAGTACGGCGTGACCACCAGCAGTCCATGGGCGCCTTCGGCGGCGCAGGCCTTGGCCAGCCGGACGCTGTGCGCGGTGTCGTAGGTGCCCGCACCGGCGATGACGCGGGCCCGGTCGCCCACCTCCTCCAGCACGACGCGCAGCAGCTCTCGTTTCTCGTCGTCGGTGGTGGTCGGCGACTCGCCGGTGGTGCCGGAGAGCACCAGCCCGTCACAGCCCGCGTCGATCAGGTGGTGGGCCAATTGCGCGGCGGTGTCGGTGTCCACGGAGCCGTCGGCGCGAAACGGTGTCACCATCGCGGTCAGCACGGTTCCCAACCGCGCTGGGGCGTCGAATCCGACCGTGCTCACGGTGTTCAGGTTACCTGGCGACAGCAAGCTATTTCGCACCCGCACAAAGGCGCGTTGCCCCGCTCGTCAACATACTGAAGCCGGCCCACGGCGCAGGCCGGTAGTTATGGGGTAATTGCCCGCCTCTGAGCGACAACGCCGACGTCGGCGCGAATAGGCCGGGCTTGTGTCGCTGTGAGGCGGGCACAACGCACTATGGTCCGGCCGGGTGACCGCAGTGACTGACAGCCCTCGCCGGCCGACGCCGGCTCAGGCTTCGGTGGCCTACGCGGGATTGCCACCTGCAGCCCTCGCCGGCCGACGCCGGCTCAGGCTTCGGTGGCCAACGGGCTGGTCGCGACCTCGGTCCCGTCTGCCAGGGTGGAGATCTCGAAGTCGGCGAACACCGCGGGCGCCGCGCCCGCCAGCTGACGCAGGCACTCGATGGCCAGCCGCCGGATTTCGACGTCGGCGTGCTCGCTGGCGCGCATGGCGATGAAGTGGCGCCATGCCCGGTAGTTGCCGGTCACGACGATGCGGGTTTCGGTCGCGCTGGGCAGCACGGCGCGGGCGGCCTGACGCGCCTGCTTGCGCCGCAGAATGGCGTTCGGCTGGTCAGCGAACTTCGCCTCCAGCCTGGTGAGTAACTCCGTGTAGGTGGCGCGGCTGGCGTCGGCGGCCGCGGCCAGGATCTGTTGCAGTTCGGGATCGTCTTCCATCCCCGGCGGCACGACGACGTGCGAGTCCGTCTCGGGGACGTAGCGCTGCGACAGCTGCGAGTAGGAGAAGTGCCGGTGCCGGATCAGCTCGTGCGTCAAGGAGCGCGAGATGCCGGTGATGTAGAACGACACGCTGGCGTGCTCGAGCACCGAAAAGTGTCCGACGTCGATGATGTGCCTGATGTAGCCGGCGTTGGTCGCGGTCTTCGGATTGGGTTTCGACCAGCTTTGATAGCAGGCCCGGCCGGCGAACTCGACGAGCGCGGGGCCGCCGTCGGCGTCGGTGCTCCACGGCACGTCCGGGGGGGCCAAGAACTCGGTCTTGGCGATCAGTTGCACGCGCAGCGGCGCGATCTGGGCCACGGCGCTCACCTTAAAGCGTGCCAGGTGGATCAGTGTCGGAGACCCGCACCCGGCCGGAGACCAGCAACGGCAACAGCGCATCACGCAAGCCGGACAACCGGGTGCTTTCGGCGCGCCGGGCATGGCACAGTGCGCCCAGGCTGGTGATCGCCTGCAGCGCCGCGCGACTCAATCGGCGGACGTCGGGGACCGCCACGTCGAGAAGGTCACGCGGTTGAATCCGCTGATGGCTGCCCGAGGTCCCCGCGGCCCGCTGCCGCACCCGCAATGAGACGTCCGGTTGCCGCAGCGCCGACCACAGCGCCGAGGAATCAACGCCGAGCGGCCGCAGCACGACGAACTCCGTGCTGGCCACCGCCATGTCCGGCGGCAGGCTCACCACATTCCAGATCCGCGGAATCCTCGGGTTCAGCTTGGCGAACAGGACGCACGGCGCCGGCAGGAGCAACTTGCCGCTTTTCACCGACCGTCCGTCGACCAGGCGGGGTTTGGCCCCGTCGTCGAACGCCGGAAGGCTGAAGTGGGCGACCCGTTCGCCGAACTCCTTCACGTCGCGAAACGTGGCCGACGGGACCGCCAGGCTCGAAAGCCGCACCCGGTCCACCACCGATTCGGCGTGGGCAACCATCAGGCGTTCGGCCGCCTCGATCACACGCTCGTTGGCGGCGACCTTGTCGTCGAGGGCACCGAGCAGTTCGGCGACGTGTTGGCGCTCGTCCGCCGCGATGGTGCACACCGAAACGTCGTGCAGGATCCGCTGATTGAGCAGGGGTTGGCCCGACCCGGATCGGTGATCGCCCAGCCGGCAGGTGTGCAGGGCGTAATACCAATACCGCGTCTCCAGTGGGTTTTTGGCGCGGCACACGAGCGCGTTCTCGGTCACCCAGACGTCGGAATCGCAGTAGCGCAAACTGCCGCAATACGATCCGACGCGACCCACAACGATCAGCGGCCCGCTGGCGTTGCGTTCCGCGGCAGAACCGATCGCGCCGTTGGACCCGTAGACGGGAAAGCGCCCGTCCAGCGCGCGCGGCGGCGCACGGTTCCCGCTG
>NZ_JAICZA010000029.1 GCF_025933915.1 Mycobacterium sp. | reverse complement strand
CCCGATCCCGACCCGCGACGACCTGGCTAAGGCGCTGCTGGCGTACTTCACCGGCCACCTGGGGATCTCCACCACCATGCGCGCGCACGAAGGCATCGGCACCGCCCAGGCGCACCTGACCGTGTCCACCGCACCGATGAGCATCTCGGTCGCCTTCCACGAGCCGGTGCGCTGGGACGGGTGGCTGCTCTACACGCATGAGAGCACTCAGGTGGGCGCGGGAATGTCGTATGTGCGCGGCGCCGTGCACACACAAGAGGGTGAGCTGCTGGCCTCCTTCGCCCAGGAGGCGCTGATCCGCCCGCTGCGGACCAGCGACACCTCGATCGATTCCCGCGCACGCTTCTGACGGCTGGAAAAGTCCGATGTACTTCACCATCACCCACCCGATGCACAGTCATCCCTACAACCCGGAATTGGTGAGCGGGGACGGCATCGGCAAGGTGGCCGCGGCGACCGAAGCGGCCGGGATCCACGGTTTCGGCTTCACCGACCACCCGGCGCCGTCGCAGCGGTGGCTTGAGGCCGGTGGGCATGACGCGTTAGACCCTTTCGTCGCACTGGGTTTCGCCGCGGCGACGACGTCCACTCTGCGACTGATCCCCAACATCGTGGTGCTGCCGTATCGAAACCCGTTCGTGGTGGCCAAGTCCGGCGCCACCCTCGACCTGTTGTCCGGCGGCCGTTTCACGCTCGCGGTGGGCGTGGGCTATCTCAAGCGTGAGTTCGCGGCGCTGGGCGTCAGCTATGACGAGCGCGCCGAGCTGTTCGAGGAAGCGCTGCAGGTGATTCGGGCCGTCTGGACCGAGGATGACATTTCCTTTGAGGGAAAGCATTTCAGCGCGCGTGGTATCACCGCGCATCCCCGTCCCGTCAGCCGCCCGCACCCACCGATCTGGATCGGTGGCAACACCAGCGCGTCGCGCCAGCGGGTGGCGCAGTACGGCGACGGCTGGTGCCCGTTTCCCGCGCCGCCCCAACTGGCGCAGACCGCCGGTACGGCCGTCATCGACTCGGTGCAGAAGCTCACCGAGGGGATCGACGACCTCCGGCGCAGATGCGATGCGGCGGGCCGGGATTGGTCCGCGATCGACATCACCTTCACCAACTTCGAGGGCGGCAGTCCCGCCGACGACGCGTTCAACGCCGACGCTTACCTGGACGGCCTGGACAAGCTGGGGAAGCTCGGGGTCACCTGGGTCAGCGTCCACCTGCCCGGCGACAGCATGACGCATGCGCTCGAGACTCTCGACCGTTTCCGGACCCTCGTGATCGACGTGGCCTAAATGGATTTTTCCCGCGTTGAACTGTCGGCCGAGGACCAGGATTTCTACGATCAGTTTCGGGAGTTCCTCACCGAACACGTCACCGACGAGGTACGGCGGCGCGATCGTGAGACCGGTGAAAACTTCAGTGAGCAAGTCCATTTGGCATTGGGTGAAGCGGGCTATCTAGCGTCGGACTGGAAGCTGGAGTCCGAAGGCGGCTTCAATCCGGTGCGCCGCCGGATCTTCCACCTCGAGATCGGTCGTGCCCATGCCCCGTGGTTCCACTGGGGCACCACGGCGGTCGTCGCGCGGTTGGTGCAGCAGTTCGGGGCAGCCGAACTCGCCGACGCGGTGCTGCCGGGCGTGCTGTCCGGTGAGATTCGGCTATGCCTGGGCTACACCGAGCCCGAGGGCGGCTCCGACGTCGCCACCTGCAAGACGCGAGCGGTGCGGGAGGCGCATGGATCGAGCTGGGTCATCAACGGATCCAAGATGTTCACCTCGAACGCGCAGAACGCCAGGTATGTCTTCCTGCTCACCAACACCGATCCGCAAGGACCCAAGCACAAAAACCTGACCATGTTTCTGGTGCCGCTGGATTCGGAGGGCATCGAGATCCAGGGGATCCGCACCCTGGATGGTGACCGCACCAACATCGTGTACTACAGCGACGTGCGGGTCGATGACCTCTACCGGATCGGTGAGGTCAACGGCGGCTGGACAGTAATGCGGTTCGCCCTCGACGCCGAACATGGCGTCACCGAGATCCAAGACCATGGCCTGCAGAACATTTCGATGCTGTCAGAGCACGGCCACCTGATGGCCGAGGCAGCCGACCGAGTCGCGGCGATCCTGTCCACACCCGATGCGAACGGGCGACGCCCGATCGACGACGAGGCGACGAAATACCGCCTCGGGCGCAGCATGGCCCGGATCGAGGCGGCCATGTCGACTCCCGAGATGTACGGGCGCGTGGGGCTCATCCAGACCATGCGCGACGTCTCCCAGGAATTGATGGACATGCTGGGGACGGCATCGGCATTGCCCACCGATACAACAGGTTCCGCAGACGACGGTGGTATCGAATTCATCTTCCGGCACGGCGTGCCCGCCGGGATCTACGGAGGCACCATGGAGGTGTTTCGCAACATGATCGCCCAGCACGGTCTGGGGCTCGGGCGGCCTAGCTACGGCCGCTGACCGGCAGCTCGGCCAGCACGTCGACGCGGGCGTCGTCGAAACTCAGAAGCCCGTTGATGGGCAGGCTTTCCGGCGGCGTGTCGAGATAACACCAGGCGACGTCCTCGACGACATTCTCGCCCGAGCCGAACGACCAATACGTCGCGAAGCCCTTGTAGTTGCAGTAGCTCGACGTCTCGGATCGCCGCAGCAGATCGGTGCGCACGTGTGCCGGGTCGACATACAACCTGGGGTCGAGCGCGGTCTCGAAAAGAATCATCGTGTCGTCCGTGTCGACCAGCGTGGTGCCGGCGACGCGGACGCGCAGGCGGCGCTGTGTCGGACGGCAGTCGACGCGGTGATAGGGATTGGGCGGGTAGTGGACGAGTTTGCGTCCCTCCTCGAACCACGTGTCGACGGCGTCCCACCGGACCTGAACGAAACCCGGTGCCTCCGGCTCCGGCTCACTCGGCAGGTCGCCGACGTCGTCGGCGGCGAAGACGTAGCACAGCGGTCGGCCCGGCCGGTGCACCATCAGCGCCCGCTCGGTGTCGATCACCAGCCGCCCGTCCTTGACCGCCTGCACGCGCCGTGGATGCGGCTCGACGTAGACAACGCCGTCGGGTATCGGGGGCGAGAAGCGCCCCGCCGGATCGCTGCTGAGCGGACCACGCCCTGCTACCAGGCTCATGGAGCCAAGCCTAGAAGGCCGTCGAGCGTGGGGCCGAGGCACCAAACTGGGGTAGTTCCGGTGCCTAGGCCCCACACTCGGCGCTTAGGGTGAACCCATGGCGGGACCGGTGGAAGGCGTCAAAGTCGTCGAGCTCGGGGTGTGGGTGGCCGGACCGGCCGCCGGCGGCATCCTGGCGGACTGGGGCGCGGACGTGATCAAGATCGAGCCGCCGACCGGTGATCCGGCGCGCATGTTCGGCCGGATGCTGGGATGCGACCTGGGTCTCAACCCGCCGTTCGAAATGGACAACCGGTCCAAGCGCAGCGTGGTGTTGGACCTGGGCACCGACGCGGGTCGTGGCACCGCGTTCGAATTGCTCGCCGGCGCAGACGTTTTCCTGACCAATGTGCGTCCCGGCGCGCTACAACGGCTCGGGCTGGACTTCGAGTCGGTGGCGGCGGCCAACCCCAGCCTGGTCTACGGGCTGATCACCGGCTACGGCGAAAGCGGGCCGGACGCCGATCGCGCCGCCTACGACGTGGCAGCGTTCTGGTCGAGGGCCGGCGTGGCCCACCTGCTCACCCGGCCCGGCGAGACGCCGCCGTTTCAGCGCGGCGGGATGGGTGATCACTCGGCCGGGATGACGATGGCCGCGGCGGTCTGCGCGGCACTGCTCGCACGCGAGCGCACGGGGACGGGCCAACTGGTGACGACCTCGCTGTACCGGCAGGGCGCCTACACCGTCAGCTTCGACCTGAACACCTATCTGATGAGCGGCCAGCCGATCGCGATCGGGCAACGCGATTCCATGGGAAACCCCTGCATGAACAACTACACCGCCCAGGACGGGCGGCGGTTCTGGATCGTCGGTCTCGAGCCCGAGCGGCACTGGCCGGCGTTGTGCCGCGCGGTGGGCCGCCCCGAATGGCGCGACGATCCCCGGTTCGCCGATGCCCGCTCCCGCGCGGTCAACTCGGCGGCGCTGATCGCCGCGCTCGACGAGATCTTCGCGACCCGCCCGCTCGACGAGTGGGCGCGGGTCTTCGCCGGCGAACCGGATTTCTTCTGGTCGCCGGTCAATACCCTCGAGGACGTCGTGGCCGACGAGCAGTTCCACGCCGCGGGCGGCATCGTCGACGTGCCCGACGGGGACGCGGTCGTGCCGATGGTGGCCACACCGGCGGATTTTCACGGCACCCCCTGGGCACCGCGTTCTGCGGCACCAGAACTCGGGCAGCACACCGAGGAAGTCCTGGCCGACCTCGAGGCGCGCCGCGGTGGGTGACGGGTCGCCCGGACCTTTACAAATTTCGCCAGAAGTGTCACGCTGTGCGGTGAGTCGCTTCACCCGACGCGTGCAGCGGCTCCAGCCCTTGAGAAGGCCCATGACAAGCGCTTGAGGCCCGCCAGCGGAGTCGCTGCGGGCAGTGGTGAGGAATGGATCGATGGTCGCTCCAACGTTCGACATCAGCAAGAGCAGCGCCGCCCGAGCAACCGAGGCCCATGGCGAGGGCCTGCGGTATCGACTGGACGTCGTCGCGGCCAGCGCCGCCGATGTCGTGCAATCGGCCGGCGGTTGGCTCTACGACCGGGCGATGGCCGGCTGGGAGGTGACCGTGCTGCTCCCGCTGGGCTGCGACACCCGGTCGCTGCGGATCCTGGGCGTTCGGGCATCGGACCTCGAGTCATCGCTGGCCACCCTGGGGGCGGGCTCGGCAAGCCTGGCCGTCAGCGCCGAGGCATTCACCGCCGACGCGCGGGTGCGTACCGCGGTGCTCGACTCGCTGGACAACCGGCTCACGGAGGTCGCGTTGTGGGGCGACGGGTGGCCGCTGGAAGTGAACCGTGCGACGACCCGCGCCCAGCATCTGCTCAGTGGGGCGGCGCGCATGTTCAAGGGTTATGCACTTGCGGCAGAAGGTATTTCGGATGCCGACGTCGCTCCCACCGAGACGCTGCTGTGCGACGTGGGTTCGGGGGCCGACTCAGAGCTGATCCGGCTCGACTAGGCCTATGAAGAAGTACTACAAACACGCGCTGCTCTACCTGCACGAGACGATCTCGCTGGGGTCCGGACGAAGCGACCGCTTCACCGAGATCTTCGCCGACACCTATCAGCCGATGATGGAACAACTCGGCGCCCGGCTGTTCGCGATCTGGGAATCCACCCCGTACAACGGTCACTGGCCGCAGGTGACGGTGATCTGGGAGATCGACGGGTTCGCCGACTACGCCAGGATCGGCGCCGCTCAGGCTCGCGGCGGCAGCCACGAGGCCGCGGCCGGCACATGGGCGGCGTTTCTGGCCGACGTCGGCGCCGCGGGCGAGGGCCGAATCATGTACGGCGGACCCAGCAATAGGACGCTCGCCCAGCTGCGCGAGGCCAATTTCACTGCGCCGCTGGTGATCCAGGAGATCATGCAGACCAAGCCGGGGCGCCAGGACGACTACATCCGCGAGCTGGAGCGGCTCTACGTGCCGTGGTCGGAACGCACCGGGAAGCGCTGGCTCGGCTCGTTCACCACGACCTTCCGCTACAACGAAGTCATCCACTACTGGGCGCTGGACGGGGGATGGGACTGCTTCGCCGAGCACTATCCCTCGTGGAAAGAGAGCCCACCCGCCGAGATCGTCACCTGGATGAGCGTGGCACCCGCGCTGCGCGACGGGTGGGAAGATTCCATCCTGCAGGCGCTACCACCATCGCCGCTGCAGTGACCGCGCGCCAAGGACCCATGAACCACACCGACTTCAGCTACGACCCCTTCGACGATGCGGTGATGGCAAACCCGTTGCCGTACTACCGAATCCTGCGCGACCACCACCCGGTCTACTACATGCCGCAGTGGGACACCTTTGCGCTGTCCCGTTTCGAGGACATCTGGAAAGTGCTGGAAGTCAACAACGGCACATTCGTCGCCTCGGAGGGCACGTTGCCGGCCGCATCGGTTCTGGCCCAGCACAACACCGGGCCGGTCGACGACCCGCCGCTGCATCCGCTGCCGTTCCACGCCATGTTCGACGCGGACCTGTACGGCGAGATCCGGCGCACCCACTCCCGGCCGTTTCGGCCCCGTTCGGTCACCGACCTCGCGGGCAGGATCCGGGCGCTGGCCAACGAACGCCTCGATCTGCTGCTGCCGCGTGGCTCGTTCGACCTGACCCAGGACTACGGCGGCGTCGTGGTAGCCGCCATTGTCTGCGAACTCCTGGGTATACCAACCGATCTCGCGCCGCAAGTCCTCGCGGCGGTCAATGCGGGCAGCCTCGCCCAGCCCGGCGTGGGCGTGGACACCGGCCAAGCGCGCCCCAACTACTTCGAGTTCCTGCTGCCCGCGGTCGCCCGCCGCCGCGCCGATCAGTCCGGGGCATCACTGGACGTGGTCGACGGCCTGCTCGGCTATCACCTGCCCGACGGCCGCGCGCTCGACGACATGGAAGTCGCCACCCAGATGCTGTGCATCTTCATCGGGGGGACCGAGACCGTGCCCAAAATCGTCGCCCACGGGCTGTGGGAGCTCAGTCAGCGGCCCGACCAGCTGGCCGCTGTCCGCGCCGATCCCGAGAACAACGTGCCCGTCGCCCGGGACGAGATAGTCAGATACTGCGCGCCGGCGCAGTGGTTCGCGCGAACGGTGCGCAAGCCCTTCGACATTCACGGTCAAACCATCAACCCCGGCCAGCGTGTCATCACCCTGCTCGCGTCGGCCAGCCGCGACGAGCGGGAATACCCCGAGCCCGACGAATTCATCTGGGACCGGCCCATCCGCCGCTCGTTGGCGTTCGGCCGCGGCCAGCACTTCTGCATCGGATACCACCTGGCGAGGCTGGAAATGGATGTGCTGCTTGCCGAATGGCTGCGCCGGGTGCCCGACTACGCGATCCAGGCCGACACCGCCACCCGGCTGCCGTCCAGCTTCCAATGGGGTTGGAACAACATCCCGGTGGAGGTTTGACGTGTGGTCCTACCGGATCATCGCCCCGTACCTGTTCGAGCGGACCACGATGCCAGACAAGACACCCGAATGCCTGGCCGACGGGCAGGTGCTGCTGCGGTTTCTGGCCGCCGGTGTCTGTGGCAGCGATCTACCCGCGTTCCGCGGGGCCAAGGGCCGACTCCCCGGCGACGACGGCCGCAGCGGTCCCGAGAAGGACGGCTTCCCCATCCACGAGGTCGCCGGCGAGGTGATCGCCAGCCGGCATCCCGCGCACCGTCCCGGAGACCGCGTGGTGGGCTGGGCGTCCGGGTTCGACGGCATGATGGAGCGCGTCGTCACCAACGGTGAGGGGTTGGCACCCTACGATCCGGCGCTGACCCCGGCGCAGGCCATCGGGCTGCAGCCGCTGGCCTGTGTGCTCTACGCCTGCGAGCAGCTCGGTGACCTGGCGGGCCGGCACGTCGCGATCATCGGCCAGGGATCGATCGGCCTGCTGTTCTCCTACGTCGCCAAGGCGGCCGGTGCGCGGCGCGTCACCGGGGTCGACCCGATCGACCGTCGCGATCTGGCAAGGGCATTCGGCGTCGACGATCCGGTGCGCGCCGCCAGTGACCGCTGGGCGAGTCAGCTCGAGCCCGGGGATCGCGCCGACGTCGTCATCGAGGCGGTGGGTCACCAGGTCGCCACCTTGGCGCACGCCATTGATGCCGCCGCCCCCGGCGGCACCGTCTTTTATTTCGGCGTGGCCGACGACGAAATGTATCCGATCAGCATGCGGGCGATGCTGCGCAACAACCTGACACTGAAATCCGGTGTGACGCTTGAGCGGCGGCGGATGCTGGAGCTCGCGAGCAAGTTCAGCGCCGAGCATCCCTGGCTGCTCGGCGCCTATCTCACCCACACGTTCGGTGTCGAGCAGGTGCAGGACGCGTTCGAGCTGGCCTGCCGACCGGTCGCCGAACGCATCAAGATCGCGATCGCCGGGTGAGGGGCCGACCGTGACCGACGCTTCGCCGAGCAATCTGCAGCTGGCACTGAGCGGCAAATCCGCGATATTCGGCGGCTGGGTCACCGGTCCGACATTGCTCGGGCCCGAGGAATTCGCCCGCGCCGGTTATGATTACGTCGGATTCGACGCCCAGCACGGCTATCTCGATGACGCCGACATCGCCGGCATGCTGCGCCGCACCGAACACCTGCCGCTGGGCACCGTGGTGCGCCTACCCAACGCCGATGCCGCACCCATCGGGCGGGTGGCCGACGCCGGTGCCGACGCCGTCGTCATCGCGATGATCGAGTCGGCTGATCAGGCCGCCGCGGCGGTGGCCGCGACCCGCTACCCGCCGGCGGGCGTGCGCAGCTTCGGTCCGCTGCGCGCCAGCCTGGGTCACGATCCGGTCGCCCACGAATCCCGGGTCAGCGTGTTCGCGATGATCGAAACCGCGGCGGCACTGGCGGACATCCGGGAAATCTGCGCCGTCGACGGCCTGACCGGAATCTATGTCGGCCCAGCCGATCTCGCCATCTCCCTGGGCGCCGGTGTGGTCGGGGCGGCCCGGCATCCGGAGGTGCTCGACGCGATAACCCGCGTCCACCGGGTGGCGTCGGACGCGGGCCTGGTCACCGGCATTCACGCCGGGGACGGTAACACGGGTCACGCCATGGCGCGGTTGGGGTTTGCCATGATCACCCTAGCCGCCGAGTCGCAGGCGCTGCGGCGAGGGGCGGCGGAGCACCTGCGTGAGGCGACGCGATGACCACCACCCCCCCGCCGGACGATCAGGCCGCGATTCGCGAGCTGATCGCCGGCTACGCGCTCGCACTCGATGCCGGAGACGTCGACGCGTGCGTGCAGCTTTTCGCGCCCGACGGGGAATTCCTGGTCTACGGCAAGACCTTTGCCGGCCATGACGGCATCGCCGGCATGTTCCGCAACGCGGCGCGCGGCCTGCATCTGACCGGCGTGTCACGGATCGCTGTCGACGGGGAGAGCGCCACCGCCCGATCGCAGGTGTTGTTCGTCCGCGCCGGCGATCTGCAGCTGCGACCCGCCCTCTACGACGACGAACTGACCCGCGTCGCCGGTCACTGGCGCTTTGTGCGGCGGCGGTGCAGCTTCATCACCAGCGGCGGATTGGCCGACAGTCCGGAGGGCACGCCAGCATGAACCCACGCGTCGCATTGGTGACCGGCGCCGCCGGCGGGCAGGGCCGGGCCATCGCCGAACGGCTGCGCGCCAAGGGGTTTTTGGTGGCCGCGTGCGATCGGCGCGCCGACGAACTCGTCGCGGCGATACGCGAATCGGGCGACGAGGAGCTGATCGCGGTCGAGCTCGACGTCACCTCGGAGCAGCAGTGGGACGCGGCCGTCGGCCGGGTCGTCGACCGCTTCGGGTCGCTGAGCACGCTGGTCAATTGCGCCGGCGTGCTGCACCGGGCCTCGTTGACCGAGGAGACGGCCGAAGGCTTCGAAAACTCGTGGCGGGTCAACTGTCTGGGCGCCTTCCTCGGCATGCGCGCCGCGCTGGAACACCTGCGCGAGGCGCCCGACGCGTCCATCGTGAACATCTGCAGCACCGGCGCGATCCGCCCCTTCCCACAGCACGGTGCCTACGGCTCGTCGAAGTGGGCACTGCGCGGTCTGACCCAAACCGCCGCGGCCGAACTGGCTCCCTCCGGCATCCGCGTCAACGCCGTGTTTCCCGGACCGATCGCCACATCGATGCTCGACGAGACCACCCAGACCCGGCTGGCCGCGGCGTCGATGTTCGGGCGGATAGGCCGGGCCGATGAGGTCGCCGACGCCGTGGCCTTCCTGGTCTCCGGCGAGGCGTCGTTCATCACCGGCTCCGAACTCATCATCGACGGTGGTCAATGCCTGCAGATTCGATGAGCGACATCTCGGTCGGCATCATCGGCGCCGGACCAGGGGGACTGGCGCTGGGAATCATGCTGTCGCGCGCCGGGTTTGGCGATTTCACCATCTTCGACCGCGAAGACGGCGTCGGGGGCACCTGGCGGATCAACACCTATCCGGGACTGGCGTGCGACGTCAAGTCGCACCTCTACTCGTATTCCTTCGACCTGAACGCCCACTGGTCACGACTGTGGTCGGGACAACCCGAGATCCTGGACTACTTCCAGCGAAGCACCGACAAGCACGGTCTGCGGCCACACCTGAAGCTGCGCACCGAAATCCGTTCGGCACAATGGAATCCGGATACCCAGCTGTGGTGCCTGACCACCGCGGCCGGCGAACGGCATCACTTCAACGTCGTGGTGTCGGCCGTGGGCCTGTTCACCCGGCCGTTGCTGCCCGATCTCATCGAACAAGAGCCGTTCACCGGAACGGTGATGCACTCGTCGCGCTGGGACCACTCGATCCCGCTGGAAGGCAAGCGGATTGCGGTGCTGGGGACCGGATCGACCGCCTCACAGCTGATCCCGGAATTGGCCAAGGTGGCCGACAAGGTGTATTCGGTGCAACGATCGGCCACCTGGATACTGCCCAAGCCGGACCGGGACTACACACGACGGGAGCGCTGGGCCTTCGCGCACCTGCCCTTCGCCAAGAAGCTCTACCGGACCCGGCTGTGGATGCGCAGCGAATCCAACATCTCGGTGATCGAGCACGGCAGCGAAAAGACCGAGCAATTCACCGCCGTCGCACTGGGACTGCTCGAGAAGACCGTCGACGATGAGGAATTGCGCCGCAAGCTCACCCCGGATCATCCGATGGGCTGCAAGCGGCTGGTGTTCTCCTCGGACTACCTGCCCGCGCTGACCCGGCCCAACGTCGAGGTGGTGACCAGCCCGGCGCGTTACCTGCGTGCCCGATCCCTTCTCACCGAAGACGGCACCGAACGCGAGGTCGATCTGGTGGTCTGCGCCACCGGCTACGCCGCCGCCGACTACCTCGGGGAGCTGGACGTGTCCGGCGAACACGGAATCACGCTGCGGCAGGTCTGGCGCGACGGAGCGCACGCCTACCTCGGCATGGCCGTGCCGGGGTTCCCGAATTTCTTCATGCTGTACGGGCCGAACACCAACGTCGGTTCCAACAGTGTCATCTTCATCCTGGAAGCCCAGGCGCGCTACGTCGTGCGGGCGTTGCGCTTCCTGCGGCGCAACCGCAGGCGCTATGTCGCCGTCCGTCCCTCGGCGCTGGCCGATTTCGTCGCCAAGGTCGACCGCTGGATGGAGGGCACCGTCTGGACCACCCAGTGCAGCAACTACTTCCGCGCTCCCAACGGGCGCGTGGTCACGCAGTGGCCGCGCAGCGCGCGCACCTTCTGGGGAATGACGCGCAGGTTCAGGCCGGCCGATTTCCGGTTCGAAGCGCCCGCCATCTCGGTCCGGCCCGCGGCCGCCGCACCCGAGCGGGGCACGCGATGACGGAACTGGACGGCGCCGATCGCCTTGACCCCGCGCTGCGTGCGGTCGCGACCACGCGCACCGACTTTTCCGCGGCCGCAATCCAGCTCACCCGTGAACCGTTCAACGAGCGCCGCCGTCTCACCGCCGAGCAGACCGATGCGTGCGAGGTCCGGATCGCCGAGAACGACGCGGGCGGCGTCCGGGTGCGCGTCTATCGCGGCGGACCCGAGCCGGCGCCGGTGGTCATCTATTGCCACGCCGGCGGTTTCGCGCTGGGAAACCTCGATACCGATCACCGCCAGTGTGTGGAGCTCGCCCGCCGCGCCCGCTGCACGGTGGTGTCGGTGGACTACCGGCTGGCGCCGGAGCACCCCTATCCGGCCGCGCTCGACGACGCCAGCGCCGTGTTGCGCTGGGTGGCCGCCGACGCGGCCGCGCTCGGGGTGGATCCGGCACGGCTGGCCGTCGCGGGCAGCAGCGCCGGCGCGGCTTTGGCCGCATGCCTGGCGCAACGCGCCGCCGACGGATCATTGCCCCCGGTGGTGTTCCAGCTGCTGCACCAGCCGGTGCTCGACGACCGGGCCACCCCGTCGAAGGCGGAGTTCCGCACCAGCCCGGCCTTCGACGGCGAGGGCGCCGAGTTGATGTGGCGCCACTACCTGGGCCCGGCGGCCGGGCCGGAGGCCCGGTCGGAGGCCGCGGTGCCCGCGCGGCGAAGCGAAGTGGCAGGTTTGGCACCGGCTTTGATCACCTGCGCCGAGATCGACCCGTTCCGTGACGAGGCGATCGACTATGCGCAGCGGCTGCTGCACGCCGGAGTCTCGACCGAGCTGCACGTGTTTGCCCGCGCGTGCCACGGATTCGATTCACTGCTGCCGGAATGGCCAGGCTCGCAACACATGTTCGCGCTGCAGGGGGACGCGTTGTCCAGCGCGCTACACGGCGACTAACCGTCGAATCGGATGAGCTGGCGCACCGCGGTGCCGTCGGCCAGATGGTCCATCGCCTCGTTGATGTCGTCGAGCCGGATCGTCGACGACACCAGCGATTGCACCGGCAGCCGGCCCGAGCGCCACAGCTCGACGAACCGGGGGATGTCCCGGCTGGGCACCGACGAGCCGAGATAGCTGCCGATCAGCGAGCGGCCTTCGGCCACGAAACCCAACGGCGACACGGTGATCCGCGCGGCCGGCGGAGGCAGGCCCACGGTGACGGTCCGTCCGCCCGGTGCGGTCAAGCCGATCGCGGTCTCGAGTGCGGCGGGATGGCCGACGGCCTCGACGACCACGGCGGCCTTCACCTGGGCTTCGGCGGCCTGCTGCGGTGTGTACGCCTCGTGGGCCCCCAGGCCGCGGGCGGCGGCCAACTTCTCGGGCAACTGGTCGACGGCGACGACGCGCACGTCGTCATAGGTGAGCGCGGTCAGCAGGGCCGCCATCCCGACACCCCCCAGCCCGACGACGGCGACCGTCTGGCCCGGTCGCGGACGCCCCACATTGAGCACCGCGCCACCGCCCGTCAGCACCGCGCATCCCAGCAGCGCGGCGACGTCGGCCGGCACGTCGGGCGGCACCGGAACCGCGCTGGCCCGATTGACGACCGCATGCGTGGCGAAGCCCGAGACCCCGAGGTGGTGAAACACCGGGTGGCCGGCCCGGCTCAGCCGAACATCGCCGCCCAGCAAGGTTCCCGCCCCGTTGGCCGCGCTGCCCGGCTCACACGGCGTCAGCCCGTCGGTCGCGCACGCCGCGCAATGGCCGCACCGCGGCAAGAACACCAGCACCACCCGCTGCCCGACGGCCACATCATCGACGCCGGCGCCGACCTGTTCGACGATTCCGGCGGCCTCATGACCGAGCAACATCGGCACCGGGCGCACCCGGTTGCCGTCGACCACCGACAGGTCGGAGTGGCAGATGCCGGCCGCCTCGACGCGGACCAGGACTTCGTCGCGCCCCGGGGGCGCGAGGTCGAGGTCGCTGATGCTGATGGGCCGCGACTGCGCGTAAGGCCGGGACGCCCCGATGCGCTCCAGTACCGCGCCCCGAATTCCGGACATGCTGGAATACAACCATGGCGTCGGCTCCAGTAGTTCCGCCCGCACCGGACGGGTTGACCAGCAACGACTTCCCGGTGCTGTGGCCGGTCGGAACCCGGTGGGCCGATAACGACATGTTCGGCCACCTCAACAACGCGGTCTACTACCAATTGTTCGACACCGCGATCAACGCCTGGATCAACACCGGTACCGGGCTGGACCCGATCACCACACCGGCGCTGGGCATCGTGGCCGAGTCGGGCTGCCGCTACTTCTCCGAACTGCATTTCCCGCAGAACCTCACGGTGGGCCTGGCCGTGACACGGCTGGGCCGCAGCAGCGTCACCTACCGGCTGGGTGTCTTCGAGTCCGGAGCAGAACCAGCGCGGCCAATCACCGCGCTGGGGCATTGGGTCCACGTCTACGTCGACAGGGTCACCCGCAAGTCGGTCCCGATTCCCGATCCCATCCGGTCCCTTCTGACGACGGCCCGCATCGACGAATCGACCTAGTCCCGGCCCAGATAGCGCCCTGCTCTGGGGTTTTCGCTTACCCCGTTATGCTGCGCGCATGCCAGTCTTGAGCAAGACCGTCGAAATCGGCGCCGATGCCGCGTTGATCATGAAGATCGTCGGCGACTTCGAGGCCTACCCCCACTGGAACGAAGAGATCAAAGGCCTCTGGGTCCTTGCCCGCTATGACGACGGCCGACCCAGTCAGCTGCGGCTCGACACCGACTACCAGGGCATGCAGAGCATGTTCATCCAGGCCGTGTACTACCCCGGGGAAAACCAGATCCAGACCGTCCTGCAGCAAGGCGATCTGTTCACCAAGCAGGAGCAACTGTTTTCCGTGGTGGCGATGGGCGCGTCGAGCCTGCTGACCGTGGATCTGGACGTGGAAACCTCGATGCCCGTCCCGGCGCCGATGGTCAAGCAACTCCTCAACAACGTCCTCGACCACCTCGCCGAGAGCCTCAAGCAGCGGGCCGAGCAGTTGGCCGCCAGCTAGTCGAAGATCCCCATGCGGTCCCGCATCTCGGTCAGCCGCGCCGCCGCGTCGGTGAACTGCCACACGGTGTGCTCGATCACCGCGGCGGTGTCGTGCCTGCGTAGCGCGGCGATCAGCTGCCGATGGTTCTCGACGGCGGCCTTGCCCCAATGCGGATCGGCGGCGTACACCAGCACCGGCATGTAGCGGGCGGCGTTGAGCAGGAACCAGGCCAACTTGATTCGGCCGCTGGCCTGGTTGAAGACACGGTGAAACGCGAACTCGATGCCCGCGATGGTCTCGGCGTCGCTGGACCCGACGGCCGCGGCGAGCGAATCGTTGATGCGGTCCAGCTCGTCGATCTGGGCGTCGGTGATGTGGTCGGTGGCCGCGGCCGCCAGCTGTTCGGCGATCGAGGCCTGCAGCCAGAAGATGTCCTCGATGTCTTGGCGGCTGAGCGGCAACACGACGTGACCGCGGTGCGGTTCGAGTTGCACCATGCCCTCACCGCGCAGCTTCAGCAGGGCTTCCCGCACCGGGGTGACGCTGACACCGAGCTGGGCCGCGGTCTCGTCGAGCCGGATGAACGTTCCCGGACGCAGCGTGCCGGACATGATCGACGCCCGCAGATGACCCGCGACCTCGTCGGACAGCTGAGCGCGCCGCAGCGGCCGCCAACTCCTCGGCTGCATAGACATCGGTGCGTTCACAGGGGCTGCCAGGGCTTTCGGTGGCTTGGCGGGATGGAGTTCAAGCTTTGACGGGGCTTGACGAGGGCTATTCGAGGACTTGTCAGTGGACCGTCAAAGCCATAGTGTGACCCACACAACACTATGTTTTATCAAATATCAACCTGGCGCAAGCGGTGCGCGAGTGAAGGGAAGTGTTGAGTTTGACCGCGCAATTGGCGAACCATCTGACACACGCGAACGAGCAGCCGTACCTGGCCCGGCGGCAAAATTGGGTGAACCAACTCGAACGCCACGCACTGATGCAGCCGAACGCGACAGCGCTGAGGTTCCTGGGGAACACGCTGACGTGGGGTGAACTGCGCGGCCGGGTGGCGGCGCTGGCCGACGCGCTGAGCCGTCGGGGTGTCGGCTTCGGTGACCGGGTCATGATCCTGATGCTCAACCGCGCGGAGTTCGTCGAATCGGTGCTGGCCATCAACATGCTCGGCGCCATCGCCGTACCGCTGAACTTCCGGCTCACCGCGGCCGAAATCGCCTTCCTGGTCGAGGACTGCGAAGCGCGCCTCATCATCACCGAATCGGTGCTCGCCCCCGTGGCCACCGGGGTGCGCGACATCGAGTCGCTGCTCGGCACGATCGTCGTCGCGGGCGGCTCAACTTACGACGACACGGCCAGCGTGCTGGGTTACGAAGACCTCATCAACGAGACCGGGGAGCCGCACGCACCCGTCGACATCCCGAACGATTCGCCGGCGTTGATCATGTACACCTCGGGCACCACCGGCCGGCCGAAGGGCGCCGTGCTCACCCACACCAATCTGACCGGCCAGACGATGACCGGGCTGTACACCAACGGCGCCGACATCAACAGTGACGTCGGGTTCATCGGTGTGCCGTTCTTCCACATCGCCGGCATCGGCAACATGCTGACCGGGGTGCTGCTCGGCATCCCCACCGTCATCTACCCGCTCGGCGCGTTCGAGCCCGGGCAACTGCTCGACGTGCTGGCCGCCGAGAAGGTCACCGGGATCTTCCTGGTTCCCGCGCAGTGGCAGGCGGTCTGCGCCGAACAGAAGGCACGCCCGCGCGACCTGAAATTGCGGGTGATCTCGTGGGGGGCCGCGCCGGCGCCCGACGCCTTGCTGCGTGAGATGTCGGCGAGGTTCCCCGGCACGCAGATACTGGCCGCGTTCGGCCAGACGGAGATGTCGCCGGTCACGTGCATGCTGCTGGGCGAGGATGCCATCCGCAAACGCGGTTCGGTCGGCAAGGTGATCCCCACGGTAGCCGCCCGGGTTGTCGACGAAAACATGAACGATGTGCCTATCGGCGAGGTGGGTGAAATCGTCTATCGCGCACCAACTTTGATGAGCGGCTACTGGAACAATCCGGAAGCCACGGCGGAGGCGTTCGCCGGGGGCTGGTTCCACTCCGGCGACCTGGTCCGCATGGACTCCGACGGCTACGTGTGGGTGGTCGACCGCAAGAAGGACATGATCATCTCCGGTGGCGAGAACATCTACTGCGCCGAGGTGGAGAACGTCCTGGCCAGCCACCCGAGCATCGTCGAGGTCGCCGTTATCGGCCGGGCCCACGACAAGTGGGGTGAGGTGCCGATCGCGGTCGCCGCAGTGGCGGGCGACAATTTGCGGCTCGACGAGCTCGACGAGTTTTTGACCGAGCGGCTGGCGCGATACAAGCACCCCAAGGCGCTCGAGATCGTCGATGCGCTGCCGCGCAACCCGGCCGGCAAGGTACTCAAGACTGAACTGCGGATCCGTTACGGGGTCGCAAAAATCGACTAAATCCATTCTAGGGCAACAGGTTCTACGGCCAGAGAGGAAATTTGGTGGGAGCTGTAACGTTTGCCGGTTGTTGGCGAAGGGTTAATTGTGCAGATGCTGTTCACACGTGCTTGGCCATCGGGTACATTCCTGTGGTCTCCGTTACTACTTGCCAGTAGGGAGCCGATGGTCACAGACATCAAGTCGGGGCGAGGTGGAGGCGTGTTACACGAACCGCCGCGGTGCCGGGAGGCACGCGGTGACTTCCAGAGGGGGCAGCGGTGACTGCAACGTCGACGAGTCGACGGGGTCCCTACCTGGTCGGCTACGTACGCGATCAACTGGAGACCCCGCTGACGCTTGTCGGGGGCTTTTTCCGGATGTGCGTGCTCACCGGAAAAGCCCTGTTCCGTTGGCCGTTCCAGTGGCGCGAATTCGTCCAGCAGTGCTGGTTCATCATGAGGGTCGCGTTCTTGCCGACCATCATGGTCTCGATCCCGCTGACCGTGTTGCTGATCTTCACCCTCAACGTCCTGCTGGCGCAGTTCGGCGCCGCTGACCTGTCCGGCGCCGGCGCGGCGATCGGCGCCGTCACCCAGCTCGGCCCGCTGACCACGGTGCTGGTGGTCGCCGGCGCCGGCTCGACGGCGATCTGCGCCGACCTGGGCGCGCGCACCATCCGCGAGGAGATCGACGCGATGGAGGTGCTCGGCATCGACCCGATCCATCGCCTGGTGGTGCCCCGGGTGATCGCCGCGACCCTGGTCGCCACCCTGCTCAACGGCCTGGTGATCACCGTCGGTCTGGTCGGCGGCTACCTGTTCGGCGTCTATTTGCAGAACGTGTCGGGTGGCGCATACCTGGCCACCCTGACCACCATCACCGGCCTGCCCGAGGTCGTCATCGCGACGGTCAAGGCCGCGATCTTCGGTCTGATCGCCGGCCTGGTCGGATGCTTCCGCGGGCTGACCGTGCGCGGCGGCTCCAAGGGGCTCGGCACCGCCGTCAACGAGACCGTCGTGCTGTGCGTCGTCGCGCTCTACGCGGTCAACGTGGTGCTGACCACGATCGGCGTGCGGTTCGGGACGGGGCACTGACATGTCAACCACCGCCGTCTTTCGCGCCCGCTTCCCGCGGGCCGCAGAGAACCTCAACCGCTACGGCCTCGCCGCGGCTCGGGGGCTCGACGACTTTGGTCAGATGGCGTGGTTCGGCGGCGTGGCCCTGGCTCACATTCCGCACGCGCTGCGCAACTACCGCAAAGAAACCCTGCGGCTGATCGCCCAGATCGGCATGGGCACCGGCGCCATGGCCGTCATCGGTGGCACTGTCGCCATCGTCGGCTTCGTGACATTGTCCGGTAGCTCCCTGGTCGCCATCCAGGGGTTCGCCTCACTGGGAAACATCGGCGTCGAGGCGTTCACCGGATTCTTCGCCGCACTGATCAACGTGCGCATCGCCGCACCCGTCGTCACCGGTATCGCGATGGCCGCCACCGTCGGCGCCGGCGCCACCGCCGAGCTGGGCGCCATGCGCATCAGCGAAGAGATCGACGCGCTGGAAGTGATGGGCATCAAGTCGATTTCGTTTTTGGCGACCACCCGGATCATGGCCGGGCTGGTGGTGATCATCCCGCTCTACGCGCTCGCGATGATCATGTCGTTCCTGTCGCCGCAGATCACCACGACGGTGCTCTACGGACAGTCCAACGGCACCTACGAGCACTACTTCCGGACATTCCTGCGCCCCGACGACGTGTTCTGGTCGTTCCTGGAAGCCATCATCATCACCGCGGTCGTCATGATCACCCACTGCTTCTACGGCTACAACGCCGGCGGTGGGCCGGTCGGTGTGGGTGAGGCCGTCGGTCGATCGATGCGTTTCTCCCTGGTGTCGGTTCAGGTTGTTGTGTTGGCCGCCGCGTTGGCGCTCTATGGCGTCAACCCCAACTTCGCACTCACGGTGTAACCGCCATGCCAGCACCGATTCAGACCAACGCCCCGCGCACCCCGCCGTACAAATGGGTCGGGCTGGTGGGCCTGGTGATCGCCGCGGTGGTCCTCGGACTCGTCTACGGCCAGTTCCGGGGAGACTTCACCCCCAAGACCGAGTTGACGATGTTGGCGTCGCGGGCCGGGTTGGTGATGGATCCTGGGTCGAAGGTCACCTATAACGGCGTGGAGATCGGCCGGGTGGGCAAGATCGCGGAGACGGTGCGTGATGGGAAGCCGGCGGCCAAGTTCACGTTGGAGGTGTATCCGCGCTACTTGAAGCTGATTCCGTCGAATGTGAATGCCGATATCAAGGCGACGACGGTGTTCGGTGGTAAGTATGTGTCGTTGACGACGCCGGCTCATCCGTCGCCGCAGAAGATTTCGCCGCATACGGTGCTGGATGCGCGGTCGGTGACCACTGAGATCAATACGTTGTTTCAGACGATCACCTCGATTGCGGAGAAGGTTGATCCGGTCAAGTTGAATTTGACGTTGAGTGCGGCGGCGCAGTCGTTGGCCGGGTTGGGGGACAAGTTCGGGCAGTCGGTCGTGAATGCGAATGCCGTTCTTGATGAGGTGAATCCGCGGATGCCGCAGGCGCGTAAGGACATTCAACGGTTGGCGGCGTTGGGGGATACGTACGCGGATGCGTCGCCGGATCTGTTCGATTTTTTGAATAACGCGGTGATCACCTCGCGCACGATCAATGCGCAGCAAAAGGATTTGGATCAGGCGTTGTTGTCGGCGGCGGGGTTCGGTAACACGGGGGCGGAGGTGTTCAACAAGGCTGGACCGTATCTGGCGCGCGGGGCGGCCGACCTGGTGCCGACGGCCCAGCTGCTGGACACCTACAGCCCCGAACTGTTCTGCACGCTGCGCAACTATCACGACATCGAACCCAAGGCCGCCACGTTCCTCGGCGGCAACGGCTACTCGCTCATCACCAATACCGCGGCGCTGTCGGGGTTGGGGCTGATAGCCAACCCCCTGGGGCTGGTCGCCAGCGCCGGGCTCACGCTGGGGCTTGGCGCCGCGGCCGGTCTGGTCGGTGGGGCGCCCAACCCCTACATCTGGCCGGAGAACCTGCCGCGGACGAACGCTCGCGGCGGGCCGGGAGGCGCACCCGGGTGCTGGCAGCAGATCACGCGCGACCTGTGGCCCGCGCCCGAGTTGGTGATGGATACCGGCAACAGCCTCGCGCCCTACAACCACCTGGAAACCGGTTCGCCCTATGCGATCGAGTACGTGTGGGGCCGTCAGGTAGGGGATAACACGATCAACCCATGAAAATCACCGGAACCATTATCAGACTCAGCATCTTCTCGGTGGTGCTGCTGATCTTCACTGTGATGATCATCGTGGTGTTCGGTCAGATGCGCTTCGACCGCACCAATGGATATTCCGCGGAGTTCGCCAACATCAGCGGCTTGCGTGCGGGCCAGTTCGTCCGTGCCTCCGGCGTCGAGGTCGGCAAGGTCAGTTCGGTGAAGCTGATCGACGGCGGCAAGCGCGCGCGGGTGGAATTCGCCGTTGATCGCTCAATCCCGCTGTATGCGTCGACGACCGCCCAGATCCGCTACCTGGACCTGATCGGCAACCGCTACCTGGAGCTCAAACGCGGTCAGGGCGCAGGCGCGGACAAGGTCTTGCCACCCGGTGGTTTCATCCCCCTGTCGCGAACACAGCCGGCACTGGACCTCGACGCTCTGATCGGTGGGTTCAAACCGCTGTTCCGGGCGTTGGACCCGCAGAAGGTCAACACGATCGCGACCACGCTGGTCACCGTGTTCCAGGGCCAGGGCGGCACGATCAACGACATCCTCGACAACACCGCGCAGCTGACCAGCCAGCTCGGTGAGCGTGACCAGGCGATCGGGGACGTCATCAAGAACCTGAACATCGTGTTGGACACCACGGTTCGGCACCGGCAGCAATTCGACCAGACGGTGGACAAACTCGAGGTGCTGATCACCGGGCTCAAGGACCACGGCGACCAGCTGGCGGGCGGGACCGCACACATCAGCAACGCCGCCGGCACCGTGGCCGATCTGCTGTCCGAGGACCGCGCGCTGCTGCATAAGACGATCAACTACCTCGACGCGGTGCAGCAGCCGGTCATCGACCAGCAGGACCAACTGCAGGACTACCTCAAGAAGGTGCCGACCGCGCTGAACATGATCGGGCGCGCCGTCGGCGTCTATGGGGACTTCGTGAACTTCTACGCCTGCGACATCATCCTCAAGATCAACGGTCTGCAGGCCGGCGGTCCGGTCCGCACGGTTCGGCTGTTCCAGCAGCCAACGGGTAGGTGCACGCCGCAATGAGAACACTGGAACCCCCGAACCGGGTCCGCATCGGGCTGATGGGCATCGTCGTGACGGTGCTCGTGATCGGCGTCGGCCAAAGCTTCACCAGCGTCCCGATGCTGTTCGCCATGCCGAGCTATTACGGCCAGTTCACCGACTCCGGCGGCATCAACACCGGCGACAAAGTGCGCATCGCCGGCCTGGACGTCGGGAAGGTGGAGGGTCTCACGATCGACGGTGATCACATCCGGTTGAAGTTCTCCGTCGGCACCAACACCATCGGCACCGAAAGCCGCCTGGCGATCAAGACCGACACCATCCTGGGTAAGAAGGTCCTCGACGTCGAGGCCCGCGGTAATCAGGCGCTGCATCCCGGGGCGACGTTACCGCTGGGCCAAAGCACCACGCCGTATCAGATTTACGACGCCTTCTTCGACGTCACCAAGGCCGCCCAGGGCTGGGACATCGACACCGTCAAGCAGTCGCTGCACGTGCTCTCGGAGACCATCGACCAGACCTACCCGCACCTGAGCGCGGCGCTTGACGGGGTGGCCAAGTTCTCCGACACGATCGGCAAGCGCGACGAGCAGGTCAAGCACCTTCTTACCCAGGCCAACCAGGTGGCCGGCGTGCTGGGGGATCGCAGCGACCAGATCGACAGGGCGTTGGTGAACGCCAAGACGCTGCTGGCCGCTTTCAACGAGCGCGGCCAGGCCATCAACGCGTTGCTGGCGAACGTCGCCGCCTTCTCCGAACAGGTGAAGGGATTGATCAACGACAACCCCAACCTCAACCACGTGCTCGAACAGCTGCGCACGATCAGCGACATCCTGGTTGAGCGCAAGGACGACGTCGCCAACGGGCTCATCGAGGTCGGCAAATTCCTTCCGTCGTTGAACGAGGCCATCGGGTCGGGACCGTTCTTCAAGGTGATCCTGGGGAACCTGGCCCTCTATCAGATTTCCCAGCCGTGGGTCGACGCGGCCTTCAAGAAGCGCGGTATCGATCCGGAGAACTTCTGGCGTGGCGCCGGCCTGCCCGAATACCGGTTCCCGGACCCCAACGGCACCCGCTTCCCCAATGGGGCACCGCCGCCGGCGCCACCGGTGCTGGAGGGCACGCCGGATCACCCCGGTCCGGCCGTCCCGCCGGGATCGCCGTGCTCGTATACGCCGGCGAACCCCGGTGGCAACGTCACCGTCGGCGACGAGGGTCTGCCGCGGCCGTGGAATCCATTGCCCTGTGCGGGTGCTGGTGGGGGCCCGTTCGGTGGGCCGGGTTTCCCGGCACCGGTCGACGTGATGACCTCACCGCCGAACCCCGCCGGTCTGCCACCCACGCCGGGTATCCCGATCGCGGGCCGGCCGGGCGACCCGCCGCCGGACGTGCCGGGAACGCCGGTGCCGCTGCCGGCGCAGGCACCCCCGGGTGCACGCACCGAGAACCTGGCCCCGGCCGGACCGGTGCCGCCGCCGTCGACGTTCGCGCCGGGATTGCCGCCGGGTCCCCCCGCGCCGGCCGGACCGGGCAACCAGTTGCCTGCACCGTTCATCAACCCGGGTGGAGCTGGAGGCAGCGGTGCCGCGGGAGGTAGCCAGAATTGAGCACCATCTTTGACGTCCGCAACATTCGGCTCCCGAAGATGTCCCGGGCGTCGGTGATCATCGGATCCCTGGTGATCGTGTTGGCCCTCGTCGTCGGCTATGTCGGCTGGCGGCTCTACGAGAAGCTCACGAACAACAGCGTGGTGGCCTACTTCCCGGCAACGAATGCCCTCTACAAGGGGGACAAGGTCCAGATCATGGGCCTGCGGGTGGGTGCGATCGACAAGATCGAGCCGACCGGCGACAGGATGAAGGTCACCTTCCACTACGAGAACAAGTACCGGGTGCCGGCCAACGCGTCGGCGGTGATCCTCAACCCCACCCTGGTCGCGTCCCGCGCCATTCAGCTCGAGCCGCCGTACAAGGGCGGTCCGGTGCTGGCCGACAACGCCGTGATCCCCGAAGAGCGCACCCAGGTGCCGGTCGAGTGGGACCAGCTGCGCAACAGCATCACCAACATCATCTCCAAGCTGGGCCCCACACCCGAGCAGCCGAAGGGACCGTTCGGTGAGGTCATCGAATCCTTCGCCGACGGGCTGGCCGGCAAGGGCAAACAGATCAATACCACGTTCACCAACCTGTCGAAGGCGCTGACCGCGCTGAACGAGGGCCGCGGCGACTTCTTCGCCGTGGTGCGCAGCTTGGCGCTGTTCGTCAACGCGCTGCACCAAGACGACCAGCAGTTCGTCGCGCTCAACCAGAACCTGGCGGACTTCACCACCCGGCTCGCCCACGACGACACCGCCCTCGCCCGCGCGGTGCAGCAGTTCGACGGCCTGCTCACGACCGTGCGCCCGTGGCTGGACCAGAACCGCGGGGTGCTGACTCATGACATCAACAACCTGGCGACTGTGACGAACACGCTGTTGCAACCGGATCCGTTGAACGGGCTGGAGACCGCGCTGCACGTCACTCCGACGGCCGCGTCGAACATCAACCAGATTTATCACCCAGCCCAGGGCGCCGTTGTCGGCCTGCCGGCGATCCAGAACTTCGCCAACCCGATGCAGTTCATCTGCAGCGCGATTCAGGCCGGCAGCCGGTTGGGCTATCAAGAGTCGGCCGAACTGTGCGCCCAGTACCTGGCGCCGGTCCTCGACGCGATCAAGTTCAACTATCCGCCGTTCGGTATCAACCCGTTCAGCACCGCCGCGACGCTGCCCAAGCACGTCGCCTATTCCGAGCCGCGGTTGCAGCCGCCCAACGGATACAAGGACACCACCGTCCCGGGCATCTGGGTGCCCGATACCCCGACGTCGCACCGCAACACCCAGCCGGGCTGGATCGTCGCCCCGGGCATGCAGGGCCAGCAGGTCGGGCCGATCACCGCGGGCCTGATGACCCCGGAGTCGCTGGAAGAGCTCATGGGTGGGCCGAACATCGAACCCGTGCAGTCGAACCTGCAGACCCCGCCGGGACCGCCCAACGCCTATGACGAAAACCCGATCGTGCCGCCCATAGGGCTGAACGCCCCGGTGCCGATACAGCCGCCACCGCCGGGGCCGGGCGTGATCCCGGGTCCGGTCGCGCCGACACCGGCGCCGGTGGCCGCGCCCGCGCCGAACGCGGGTGGCCCGGCGTCGCCTGCTGACTTCGGAGGTGGCCAGTGAGGGGCAAGCCGAACCGACAGCCTGTGAGGGGCGCGACGAGCGCGACACGCGCGAGGGGCAAGCCGAACCGACAGCCAGTGAGGGGCGTAATGGGGCTGATCCGCCATCGGGCCTGGCAGGGGCTGGTGCTGTTGGCGGCCGCGATGGTGCTGAGCTCGTGCGGCTGGAAGGGCATCTCCAACGTCTCGATTCCGGGCGGCCCCGGCAGCGGCGCCGGCGCCATGACCATCTATGTGCAGGTGCCCGACACCCTGGCGATCAACGGCAACTCCAAGGTGATGGTGGCCGACGTGTTCGTCGGCTCGATCAAAGCCATCCAGCTGAAAAACTGGGTGGCCACCCTGACGCTGGGCTTGGACAAACACACCAAGCTGCCCAAGAACGCCACCGCCAAGATCGGCCAGACCTCGCTGCTGGGTTCTCAGCACGTCCAGCTTGCCTCGCCGCCGAATCCGTCGCCCGAGCTGCTCAAGGACGGCGACACGATTCCGCTGAAGAATTCGTCGTCGTATCCCACGACCGAGCAGACACTGGCCAGCCTGTCGCTGATCCTGCGTGGCGGCGGCATCCCGAACCTGGAGGTGCTGCAGAACGAGGTCTACAACATCTTCAACGGGCGCGGCGAGGCCATCCGGTCCCTGCTCGGCAAGCTGGACACTTTCACCACCCAGCTCAACGCGCAGCGCGATGACATCACCCACGCCATCGACTCCACCAACCGGCTGCTGACCTACGTGGGTGGGCGGGCCGACGTCCTGGACCGGGTGCTCACCGACATCCCGCCGCTGATCAAGCATTTCGCCGACACCAAAGATCTGCTGATCAACGCCGTCGATTCGGTGGGGCGGCTCAGCCAGGCCACCGACCAGTACCTGTCGGAGGCGCGCGGCCCGTTGCACCAGGATCTGCAGGCGCTGCAATGCCCGCTCAAGGAGCTCGGCCGGGCCTCGCCGTATCTGATCGGCGCGCTGAAATTGATCCTCACTCAGCCGTTCGACATCGACACCGTTCCCAAGCTGTTCCGCGGTGACTTCATCAACGTGACGCTGACGTTGGACGTGACCTACAGCGCCGTCGACAACGCGTTCCTGACCGGGACCGGATTGTCGGGAGCACTGCGGGCGCTCGAGCAGTCATTCGGGCGTGACCCGGCGACGATGATCCCCGACGTCCGCTACACGCCGAACCCGAATGACGCCCCGGGTGGACCGCTGGTGGAAAGGGCGGACGTAAGCCAATGCTGACTCCCTTCATCCGACGCCAGCTGATCGCGTTCGGCATCCTGACCGTCATCTCGCTGCTCGTGCTCGGTGTCTACTACCTGCAGATCCCGAGCCTGGTGGGCATCGGTCAGTACACGTTGAAGGCCGAACTGCCGGCCTCAGGCGGGCTGTACCCCACGGCCAATGTCACCTATCGCGGCATCACCATCGGCAAGGTCACCGATGTCGAGCCGACCGAGCACGGCGTCGAGGCCACCATGAGCATCGACAGCCATTACAAAATCCCGGTCGACGCGACGGCCAACGTGCACTCCGTCTCGGCCGTCGGTGAGCAGTACCTGGACCTGGAGTCGACCGGAAACCCCGGCAAGTACCTGTCTTCGGGGCAGACCATCACCAAGGGCACGGTGCCCGCCGAGATCGGGCCGGCCTTGGACACGGCGAACCGCGGTCTGTCGGTGCTGCCCAGGGAGAAGATCGGCAAGCTGCTCGACGAGACGGCGCAATCCGTCGGCGGGTTGGGTCCCGCCCTGCAACGCCTGGTCGATTCCACCCAGGCGATCGTCGGTGACTTCAAAACCCAGATCACCGACGTCAACGACATCATCGAGAATTCCGGCCCGGTGTTGGACAGCCAGGTCAAATCGCGTGACAACATCGAGCGCTGGGCGCGCAACCTGAACAGGTTGGCCGCCCAGTCCGCGCAGGAGGACCAGCATCTGAAAAGCGTGCTGCGCCAAGCGGCGCCGACGGCCGATCAGATCAACGACGTCTTCAGTGACGTCCGGGATTCGCTGCCACAGACGCTGGCCAATCTCGAGGTCGTCTTCGACATGCTCAAGCGCTACCACACCGGTCTCGAGCAGGTCCTGGTGTTCCTTCCGCAGGGCGCGTCGATCGCACAGACGGTGGCCGCGCCGTACCCGAACATGGCCGCGCTCGACCTGGCGCTGTCGATCAACCAGCCGCCGCCCTGCCTGACCGGCTTCATGCCGGCCTCGGAGTGGCGGTCGCCGGCGGACACCAGTCTCCAGCCGCTGCCGACGGGCACCTACTGCAAGATCCCGATGGATACCCCCGCCAACGTGGTGCGTGGGTCGCGCAACATCCCCTGCGTCGATGTCCCGGACAAACGGGCGGCCACGCCGCGGGAGTGCCGCGACCCCAAGCCGTACGTCCCGGCGGGGACCAACCCGTGGTACGGCGACCCCAACCAGATCCTGACCTGCCCCGCGCCGGGAGCGCGATGCGATCAGTCGGTGCGCCCGGGCATGGTGATTCCGGCGCCGTCGATCAACAACGGGGTGAACCCGGCGCCGGCGGACCGGGTCGCCGGGACACCGCCGCCGGTCAGCGATCCGTTGTCGCGGCCGGGGTCGGGTAGCGTGCAGTGCAACGGCCAGCAGCCCAACCCGTGTGTCTACACCCCCGGCGGGCCTCCCACGGCGGTCTACAGTCCCCAAAGCGGTGAGCTGGTAGGGCCAGATGGAGTTAAATACTCCGTCGAGAACTCGACCAGAACAGGAGACGACGGATGGAAGGAGATGCTGGCGCCAGCCGGCTGAACCCCATCGACACGGACGACGATTCGTTGAGCCACCGCGAGAAGGACGAGGATTCGACGGCACCCGAGAGTCCAGGCGAGCAAGCCGGTCCACAGGGTGCTTCGGAGGATCCGGGGGAATCCGGCGAGCCCGGCGTGGCCGCCCCGCGCGGTCCTTCGCGGGTAGGGCGCGGGTGGCTGGCCGCCATCGCGGCGGTGCTGGTGCTGAGCGCCGGCGCCATATGGGTGGCGGGCTACGTCGCGCTGCGTTATCACCACCAAAGCCAGGCGATCGCCCGCAACGACGCCACGGCGCTGCAGGCGGCGGTGGATTGCGTTACGGCGACGCAGGCGCCGGACACCAATGCGATGACCGCGAGTGAGCAGAAGATCATCGACTGCGGCACAGACGCTTTCCGCGCGCAGGCCCTGGTGTACACCGGCATGCTGATCCAGGCGTATCAGGCCGCGAACATCCACGTTCAGGTGTCGGATGTGCGGGCCGCGGTCGAGCGCAACAACCCCGACGGTTCGATCGATGTGCTTGTCGCGCTTCGCGTCAAGGTGGCCAGCGATCAGACGCAAAACGAAGCCGGCTACCGCCTGCGGGTGAAAATGGCTCTCGCGGAGGGTCAGTACAAAATCTCCAAACTCGACCAGGTGACGAAGTGACGGTGGTGGTCGACCAGACCGCACCCACGGATGTCCAGGAGTCACCGCGGGATGCCTTGGCGCCCTGGCGTTGCCGTGTCGGGGCCTTCGCCATCGACGTGGCGGCGGGGCTCGCGGTGGTGACGACGCTGGCGTTGGTGTCGTTCAGCGTGCCGGTGCGTGGCGTGTGGTGGTGGACATGCATCTGCATGATCGGCGCCGTTGTCCTGCTGGTGTTGGTCAATCGGCTGTTGTTGCCGGCGGTCACCGGGTGGAGCCTGGGCCGCGCCCTGGTCGGGATCGCGGTGACGCGGCGCGGCGGTGAAGTTCCGGGACCGTGGACGTTGCTGCTGCGCGATGTCGCCCATCTGCTCGATACCGCATCGGTGGTGGGATGGCTGTGGCCGCTGTGGGATTCGCGTCGGCGCACATTCGCCGACATGGCCGTGCGCACCGAGGTGCGGCGCCGGCAACCGGACACGTCGCCGCCTGACAGCCGGCGCTGGGCCGCGGCCGCGGTGCTGGGCGCGACACTGCTGTGCCTGGGTGGTGCCGCGATGAGTTACTGGGCGGTGTACGCCCCGCAGCGGGCGAGCGATCAGACTCGCGCCGAGATCGCCACGCAGGGACCGAAAATCGTGGCCCAGATGCTCACGTACGACCCCAAGTCGCTGCACGACGACTTCACGCGGGCCCAATCGCTGGCGACCGACAAATACCGGGGCCAGCTGGCGGCTCAGCAGGACCTCGTGCAAAAGGGGAATCCGGTCATCAACGAGTACTGGGTCATCAACAGTTCGACCGAATCGGCCACCCCCGACCGGGCAACCATGCTGTTGTTCATGCAGGGCCGGCGCGGCGTGGCACCGGAGGTGCGCTACATCAGCGCAACCGTGCGGGTGAGCTTCGCCAAGGACGGCGGGAACGCCTGGCGCGTCGATGATCTCATCGTGCTGTCCAAGCCGAAACCGCCCGGGAACGGCAAATGAGCCCGCGCCGCAAATTCGCACCCGGCGAACGGCCACTGCTCGTCGAGCACCCCGTCGCGACGCAGCGGGGATGGAAGGTGCCGTTGGCCGGCACGGTCGCGGCGATGCTCATGGTGGCGGCGATCACCGTGTGCGCGGTGGTGTGGGTCTCCCACGAATCCCGGGCTCGGGCCGCGTCGAAAGACCGCGAGGTGCTGGGCTACGTGACCGGTTTCATGACGCAGTTCACCTCCATCGACCCCTATCACGCCAACGACTACGTGAACCGCATATTGGCCCAGGCGACCGGCGAGTTCGCCAAGCAGTACGAGAAGAACGCCAACCAGATCCTGCTCCAGGTCGCCCGGGCCGAACCGGCTACGGGCAGCGTGCTCGGCGCCGGCCTGGAGCGATGGAACGACGATGGCAGCGCCAATGTCATGGTGGCCACGGCCATCACCACGAAGACACCGGATGACAAACAGGTATTGGAAAACGCCAATCGCTGGGCGGCAACCGCGACGCAGGAAGGGAACCAGTGGAAGATCAGCAACCTGCAGCAGGTGATCTGACCGCCGCGCCGACCCCAGCGGCCACCCAGGACGAGGCGACCGCTGCGGCAACCGACGACGCCGGCTTCGAGGCAACCGAGGGCGCCGGTCCCGAGGCAACCGAGGACGCCGAGGCGCAGGCGACGGACACGCCGCCGGCCCCCGCCCGGAAAAGGCGGCTGGCGGGTAAGGCGTGGGCCATCGTCGCCATGGTCGCCGCCGTGCTCTTCGTCGGCTCCGCCGGATTCGCCGGCGCGATGGTGCAGCCGTATCTGGCCGACCGGGCCGTCACCGAAACGAAACTCAACGTCGCGCGGACCGCGGCCAACGCGATCACCACCCTGTGGACTTACACCCCGGAAAACATGGACAGCCTCGCCGACCGCGCATCCGCCTACCTCAGCGGTGATTTCGCGGCGCAGTACCGCAAGTTCGTCGACGCCATCGTGGCGCCGAACAAACAGGCCAAGATCACCAACAGCACCCAGGTCACCGGGGCGGCGGTCGAGTCGCTCGACGACTCCAACGCCGTGGTCATCGTCTACACCAACACGACGTCCACCAGTCCGTTGAGCAAGAACGTGCCGTCGCTGAAGTACCTGTCGTACCGGCTGTTCATGAAGCGGTCAAAGAGTCGTTGGCTGGTGACCAGAATGACGACGATCACGTCGCTGGATCTGACGCCGAAGGCCTAGCACTGCAGCGGTCTGCAGCGAAAACCGCTGCAGCGGATGCTAATTGAAAGCCAACCAGCTTGGCAGCGCCCGCTCGTGGGAGTCGCAGAGCACCTGGCGGGTGTCGCACGATCCCCTGGGTGAGCCCGCCCCTGCCCACATGCCGCCGGTGTCACGGCGCAGCACGATCGCCGATGAACCACCGCCGTCGAGAAGCACGGCGTTATCGCTGCCCAGCCCACGGAACAGGTCCTGCATGTTGTCCGGGGTGTAGTTGCCGCCCTCGAAGATGTACATTTCGTCCTTTTGCCTCGCGTAGGCCAGGGCCGTTCGCGCCGCGCTGGGCCCGCCGTCGTGCAGCTGTCCGGTGTTGCCGGGTGCCAACAGCCCGATCCCCGACACCGCCACGAACCTCTCGTTCCTGTTGAGCAGGTCCTGGACTACCGGCGTGGCGGCGTCGTAGTCCTGTTTTGTCTTGGGCCACACCACATACGGCGCCCCGCCCGACGGCAGGATCATCGTCGTCAGCGCGCTCCAGCTCTCGCCGCCGCCGGAGAGACCCTGTTTGCCGGGATAGGCGAGGGTGCCGGTGACCGCCTGGTTGGCGCGGCCCCGGCCGTTGGTGTTGTCCACGAAGGCGCCCAACGGTGAACTGCAACCGGTCTGGCGCCACGAGCCGCCCTTTTGGCCGCGCACGTCGAAGAAGTTGGCGTTGATCGCGATCGTCGGCTGACCCATGCGTTGCCACGCCTGCAGCGGGGCGTAGAGCTCCGAGGCCTGCCACAGTCCCTCGGCGGTGCGCGCGCCGGGATTGTTTTCGCAACGAGCTTGGTCGCCCTGGTGCGTATCGACCAGCAGGTGTGGCGAGAGCCGCCCCGCCGCGTTCTTGATGATCATCAGATGGCCGCCGTTGTTCAGCTCATACCAGCTGCCTCCCGCGTTGAGCATCGGCGCGGGGTGGCCGGGGCCGAAGTTGTAGACCAGGTAGGAACCGCGGGTGCTGCCGATGGCGTTGGCGAGCAGATCGCGGCCGTCAGCGGCTTGCGCGACGGGCTGCCCCGAGGTGACGGCCAGCGTAAGGCAGGCGATGAGGGCGGTGCAGCACGCCGCCAGCCGGCGGAAGCTGGCGCGTCGGGTCAGCACGATAGCCCTTTCGGCCATGATCTGGATGCAGCACCAACATCATCAGCCTCAATAGTCACATTGTCAACAAAGATAACGGGTCGATGACACTTGGGCTACGCGCGAATTACGTTTGCTCGCTAGAACTTTCAGGCTCGGTGACGCTAGGCTCCACCTGCTTGCCGCGGCGGGCTTGGTGTTGAGCCTGGTGCTCCTGAGCGATCGCGAACTCGACCGCACCCTGAATCCGGTGAAAGCCCTTGCGGTCGTAGAGGTGTGTGACGATGCCACCGAGCAGCAGCCCGATGACCAGGCCCACCGACGTCATCGTCAGCGCCTGGGTCAGGCCTGCGTCCCCGCGGCCACTGAAGTACAGCAGCGATCGAGCGCCCAGGAAAACCTGGTGCATCGGCTCGAATTCGGCGAGCCAGCGAAAGAAGGACGGCGTCGCCTCCAGCGGCACCGTCGCCCCGGCCGACGGCAAGCCGAGGATCACGAAGATGAGCATGCTGACCAACATCCCCGCCGTGCCCAGCACCGAGAGCAGGGAACTGGACGTGATACCCACCGCGGCGATCGCGAACACGCCGAACGCCCACAGTTGCCAGCTCAGATCGATGGGCATGCCCAGCCCGTCGGCGATCCACAGATAAACCGCCGAGGTGAGCAGCGCGAGCAGCACCATCATGGCCCACTTGAGCAGCAGCGTCTGGAATCTCGAGATCCTGACCTGCTCGGCGAACCGATACACCGGACCGAATTCGGCCGGCACGTAACCGAGTAACGCGTCAACCAGCGTGCTGACCACAATGCTGCCGGTGAATCCGGCCAGCAGCAGCAGGAGCGCGTAATAGAAGGCGGACAATCCGTTGCCGGTGCCGTTGGGCAGCGGATTGTGGACGATCGACTGGATTTCGATGGGGGCGGCCAGGCCCGCCTGGGCCGCACCCGTCAGCGGCGCGCCGCCGGTCTGCGCCGCCACCTCCGCCGTAACCCGTTGTCCCGCTATGCCGTTGGCCATGCCCATGGCCATGCTGAGGGTCTGGCCGGCGATGCTCGCGCCGAGTGTGCCGGCCCGCGGGTTGGTGGAGACGGTGATCGACGGCCGTTCGGCGTGAGCGGGTAGCACCGCACTGGTCGCGAAGTCGCGCAGCTTGGACGAGAAGCTGGGCGGTATCACCACCGAGCCGTACACCTGGCCGGTGTCCAGTTGCTGCTTGGCCTCGCTACGCGAGAGCACCCGTACGTCGAACTTGTTCTTGTCCAACCCATTGACCAGCCGGTCGGTGATCTGGGCGCCCCCAGGGCCGGCGTCCTCGTTCACCACCGCGATGGGGAAGTGCCGCAGATTGGTCGAGGGGTTCAGGATGCCGCCGAGGTAGAGCGCGCACAGCGCCGACATCAGCGCCAGCGTGATGACCAGGGGTGCCGCCCAGAACCGCACGGTGCGGATCGCCTTGATGTTTCGGTTGGGGTTGGGCGCCGCGTGCTGCGGGTGCGAGTGAGGCATGCCGACTCCTGTCTGTCGTGCCCACTCTATGGGCTCGGTTGCCGGCCCTCTATGGTCTCAGTCACCCAGCTTCGCGTGCATTTCCCAGATCAGCAGTTCCGATGCCTCGCTCGCCGCCGCGCGGCGGCCGTCGGCGTCGGCGCATCGCACGGCGTCGCCCTCGTTCAACTCCCCGATCCCTTCGACGCTGACCCGGCCGCGGGCCAGGAAAAGATGCAGGTAGGGCGCCGGGGGGAGGCTGACGGTCGCCCCGGGTCGCAAGCGTGTGCCGTGCAGCGCGGTGTTGCGGTTGTGCAGGGTGATGGCCGCATCGTGAGCGGGCATGCCTGAGGCGATCGTCACAAGGTTGCCGTCCAACAGTTTCTGGTCGATCTCGTGCTGTTGGTAGCTCGGGTCGATGCCGGACTCGTCGGGCACCACCCACATCTGCACGAAATGGACCGGCTCGGTGGGGGAGTCGTTGCGTTCGGAGTGCAGGATGCCGCTGCCCGCCGACATGCGTTGTGCCAGGCCGGGATAGATGACCCCACGGTTGCCGGTGGAGTCGTGATGGGACAGTTCGCCCCGCAGCACCCAGGTCACAATCTCCATGTCTCGATGGGGGTGGGTGTCGAATCCCGTTCCCGGGGAGACGATGTCGTCATTGTTGACCAGCAGCAGCCCGTAGTGGGTGTTGTCGGGGTCGTAGTGATCGCCGAAGGAGAACGAATGCCGGGAGGTCAACCAGGGCGTGGTGGTGACGGCCCGATCGGCCGCGCGCCTGATCTCCGTGGTGGCAGACATGTCCCCAGCGTAATCCTGGACCGGATCAGACGACCGCGGCCGTGAGCAGCCCTTGGGCATGACGGAGCGCGGCGTCGAGTTCGGGCAGGGTCAATCCGGTTGCGTGGCCGAGGTGGATTTCGATTTGGTACTCCGGCTGGCCATCAGGGGAGAAGATCGGTAATACGACGAATTCGACGCTGTTCAACTGTGTTTCGAGGACGTCCGTCACCGACTGCAGCGTCACCATCGTCATCAGCGTGGTGAGCCGGCGAGTGACCTGGGCGGTCGGCTCGAGCGAGGCCAGCACCTCGGCCAGCCGATTGTGCAGCGACCTATGGGTGTCGTCGAACCGCCAGGCACCGTAGCCGCGGGCGCGAATATCGGCCAGCACCCGTTGATGTTCCGAGATCTCGGCGCGAGTGAGCCGGGGCATCACGCGATGCAACCAGGCATGGACGACATCGTCGTCGCGCCAGGCCATGGCAACCAGACCGAATGGTGGGTCGATGGGGAAGCGCTGGCCCACAGCGTGTTCCCCGTCGGTACCGTGACCGACCGTGTCGACGGTGGTCAGGTACCGGGCGCCGATCTTCGACATGGAGCAGCCCGCGCCGAGCGTGTCGTGCAGGAAGCCCAGCGCGTCGCGCCCGCGGTCCAGCAGCGGAAACTGCTCCCGCAGACCGTGCACCAGCCCGAACAATCCGCTGCCCAGCACGTAGCGGCGATCCCCGTGCCGCGCCACCCAGGCGCGCGTTCGCAGCTCGGCCAGCACGAGGGCACAGGTCGAGGTGCTGATCCCACAGCTTTTCGCCAGCTCGGCCGATGTCCGTCCGTCAGGCGAATTCGCCAGGGCGCCAAGGATGTCCATCACGCGCGCCGTGGGCGGTGATTTGGCGGTTGATTCGCTCCGCGTCCCGCCCATTGACGTATCCACGGTCACCTCCCTACGCTCCGTCCAAACTATCGATGATTACGTCCTAATAATAGGAGACCGTCGTGTTGAAGGTGGGAGTTTGGGGGCCGGGCTCCATGGGCGTGGTCGCCCTACGCGGGGTGATCGACCATCCGGAGCTGCAACTGGTCGACGTCGTGGTACACAGCGATGCCAAGGCCGGCCGCGATGCCGGGGAGTTGTGCGGCATCGCGCCGGTCGGCGTGGTGGCCACCCAGGACCCGTCGGCCATGCTCGCCGGCGACACCGACGTGGTGGTGTATGCCGCCGGCGCCAACCTGCGGCCGCTGGACGCCGTCGAGGACATGGTGTCGATCCTGCGGGCGGGAAAAAACGTGCTGTCGTGTTCGGTGGTGCCACTCGTGTTTCCCGACGCCGTCGACGCGGCGTTCACGGATCCGCTGCGCCAGGCCGCGCTGGACGCCGGGGTGTCATTCTTCACCACCGGCATCGACTCCGGGTTCGCCAATGACGTTCTGCCGCTGGTGCTTACCGGTGTGTCGCGGGTGATCGAATCGGTCCGGGTGACGGAGATGTTCAACTACGCCACCTACCCGGATCGATCCGCGGTGTATGAGATCCTCGGGTTCGGTCAACCGCCGGAGTATCCGGCGTTCGCGGCCACGCCCGGGGTGTTCACGTTCGGGTGGGGGCCGGTGTTGCATCAGCTCGCCGTCGGGTTGGGGGTCGAGATCGACAACATCGAGGAGGCCAACGAGCGGATTGCCGCGTACGAATCGTTCGCCACGCCGACGGGGCACATCGCGGCCGGAACGATCGCGGCCATGCGTTCGACGCTGACCGGTTACGTCGGCGGGAAACCGACATTCGTCCTCGATCACGTGACGCGCATGCGCGACGACATCGCCCCGGACTGGCCCCAGCCGCGCATCTGCATTCCGCCGAAGGATCTCGGTTATGGCATGGCGTCGGGCCGCGGTCTGTATCGCGTGGAGATCGAGGGCTCCCCGACCATGCGGTGCGAATTCGAGATGGCCGAGGACGGCGACCACGATCTCGGGGCGCGCATCGCGGGTGCCTCACGGATGGTCAACGCCATCCCCGCGGTGTGCGCGGCCCCGCCCGGTCTGCTCTCGGCGCTGGATCTACCGCTGATCACCGGGGCCGGCTTGGTCCGCCCGGTGCCGGGGCCGGCGCCGGATAGCCGACTGTTCTAGCCGGGAACGGCGCGAGTGAGGAGCCGGGCAATCGGACCTAAGGCCGCTCAACGGGATACGTTGCGGCGGCGAGCTGCAGAATCTCGGCGCGGTCGGCCGGCAGGATGAACCCGGAATCGATCGCCGCGTCGAGCGCGGCGGTGAAGCGTTCCAGATATTCCGTGCCTCCGCCGGGGTAGAGCCGGTGCAGCGTGGCGGCGTCGAAAAGTTCGCCGGAGCCGAAGATCATCGACATGATGCTTTCCTCGCCGCCCTGTCCCGAGGTCCGGGCGATCGGAACGTCCACCCACGGGGTTCTGACGCCGCCACGGGTGAGGCCGTTGCCATCCAGAACCGGTTGCGGCCCTTGGATTTCGCGGACCTCGAGGGGCTCACCACCCGGCGGCGGCTCGCCGGTGGCGACCCATGTGTTCAGGGCCGCGAGCGCGGCCTGCACCACATAGTGATGTTGCGGGCCGAAGTTGATGCAGTGCGCCAATTGCTGGCCCATCAGCATGTTGGTCGGCGTGTAGGCGGCGACGATGTCCTCGAGCGGCGCCGAGCCGCTGTCGATGAACGCGACCTGAATGGTGTAGTTGTCGGCGTGGGCGGCACCGGCGATCTCCCAGACCCGCAACCGTGGGTTGTCGGGCTGCCTGGCGAAGTAGTAGCCCTCTCGGGCGCCGCCGAAGACGTCCGTTTCGGTGATGACCGTCAGCAGGGGGACGCGCAGTTCCGGACGGAAGGTAACCGCTTGCGACGCATCGGATTCCGCGAAGATAGAACTTCCGTCGAGCGGGGCGGCCGGACCGAAACGGGAATGGACGAGGAAGCCGTCGTAGCTGCGGGCCAAGGGATCGACGGCGTTGATATAACTCGTGAGGTACATCGCCGACTGCGATTCGCCCAGCGCGATGACGCGTTCTACGGGCAGATCCCGCACCAGGGCATGGCGTTCGGCGCCTTTGAGGAGGCGACCGATCTGGGAGAAGATGTCATAGGAGAACGCGTCGCCCGGATGGTTCAGGGCCGCATACCGTTGCGGGTCCTGGCTTTTCAGCGACATGTCCGCACCCAGCAGGCTGTCGCCTCCCTCGACCCCCACCCGCTGAGCCGAGACCCCGACGTAAGCGTAGCCGGCGCGGATGATTTCGCGGTGCGCCATCATCCATACCGCGGGCGCGTCGATGCCGCCGCTCACGTTGAGCCATTCGACGAGCACACTTCCGTTGAACCGCGCCGGATCGCCGGGCGTCAACACCACGATCCGGGTCGTGAAATCGGCGGCGCCCGAGGGTGTCACGTCCCATCGTCCATCGGAAGTCAGCTCGGCCACCGGGGTGTAGGACGAGGCCGTCGCGGAAACGAAGAACTCCTCGACCCGGTAGCCCACGCCGGCAAGGTCATAGGCGCTCAGCAGTAGCAGTGGTTTGCCGGGCGCGGCCGTGACCTGGACGGTGGAACTCGTCATGGGAAACCTTCCTACCTGTGACCCGCGGGCAGCGAACTGGGTAGCCCGAATTTCGCGAACAGGGTGTCGTCGAGGAAGGCCACTACGTGAGACACCTTCTCGCCGTGCACATCCAGCACATGCAACTGGAAGGGCACGTGCATGTCGCCGGCGCGCATGTACATGGCCGCGCCAAGCTGGCCGTTGGCGACCAGCGGCAGCAGCCGCATGTCTCCGCCCGACTCGGCCGGGCACTGCTGATGGATCAGCGTGACGATGTCCGCCGCACCCTGATACCAGCCGAGGTATGGCGGCATTTCCCAGATCGCCTCCGCGGTGAACAACTCCACCAAGCGGTCGATGTCGTAGGTTTCGAACGCGGCGATGTAGCGGGCCAGCAGGTCTTGGGCCTCCGGTGAATCCGGCCGCGCCAGTTGGTCATCGGCGCTGGGGCCGACGGCGTCCAGTTGGGACCGGGCCCGCTGCAGCAGGCTGTTGACGGCGGTCGTGGTGGTGCCAACCGCTTCGGCCACCTCGGCGGAGCGCCACTGTAGTACGTCGCGCAACAGCAAGACTGCCCGCTGCCGTGGCGGAAGATATTGCAGCGCAGCCACAAACGCCAGCCGCACCGTCTCGCGCGACCCGACGACGACCGACGGGTCGGCCGGGTGATCGGTCAACTCCGGTAGTGGCTCCAGCCAGGGCACCTCGCGGCCCTGGACGAGCTCGGCGGTGGGGTCCGAGCTGGGGCCACCCAGTCCCACCGGCAGCGCCCTGCGCCCTCGGCCCTCCAGCGCGCTCAGGCAGGTATTGGTGGCGATTCGGTGCAGCCAGGTCCGCAGCGAGGACTTGCCTTCGAAACGGTCGTAGGCCTTCCAGGCCCGCAACAGCGTCTCCTGCACCAGGTCCTCGGCGTCATGCAATGACCCGGTCATCCGATAACAGTGGGCGAGCAGCTCGCGGCGATACGGTTCGGCTTGCGCCGAGAAATCCGCCCCGACCCCGGGGTCACCTTCAGGGTTTTGCGCGAGAAGGCTCATCCGCATGAGCCTACGCAGTGGCGGCAAACACGGCTGCCGGCAGAGCCATTACGCTGCCACCTAATGACTAGGACCTCCGAGTGAACCGCACCGAACGCAGTTTCGACGGATTCGGCGGTGTGCGCATCGTCTACGACGTGTGGACCCCCGAGGTGGCGCCGCGGGCGGTCCTGGTGCTGTCGCACGGCCTCGGCGAGTATGCCCGCCGCTACGACCACGTCGCCCAGTGCTTCGGCGAGGCCGGCCTGGTCACGTATGCGCTGGATCATCGCGGGCACGGCCGTTCGGGCGGCAAACGGGTGTTGGTGCGCGACATCCGCGAGTACACGGCCGACTTCGACACGCTGGTCGGTATCGCCACCCGCGAGCACCACGGCCTCAAGTGCATCGTGCTGGGCCACAGCATGGGCGGCGGGATCGTCTTCGCCTACGGCGTCGAACGCCCGGACAACTACGACCTGATGGTGCTCTCGGGGCCCGCGGTGGCGGCCCAGGATCAGGTGTCGCCGCTGCTGGCGTTGACCGCCAGGGTGCTCGGCGCCGTCGTGCCCGGACTGCCCGCACAAGAACTTGACGTCGACGCGATTTCCCGGGACCCCGCGGTGGTGGCGGCCTACAAAGACGATCCGCTGGTGTACCACGGCAAGGTGCCGGCCGGCATCGGCCGCGCATTGCTGCAGGTCGGCGAGACCATGCCGCGGCGGGCACCGGCCCTGACCGCGCCGCTGCTGGTGGTGCACGGGTCCGAGGACCGATTGATTCCCGTCGCGGGCAGCCAGCGCCTGGTCGAATGCGTGGGGTCCACCGACGTCGAGTTGAAGGTGTATCCCGGCCTGTATCACGAGGTCTTCAACGAGCCCGAGCGCGAGCAGGTGCTGGGCGACGTCGTCTCCTGGATCACCGCTCGGCTGTGAGCGTGGGTGTCGGACCTCTCCCGTAGTTTGGCGCTGTGACCCGCCGGCGACGATGCGAGCGTGAAAGCGATG
>NZ_JAICZA010000196.1 GCF_025933915.1 Mycobacterium sp. | reverse complement strand
GTAGCCGCCCGCCAGGACCCCGGTGGAAAATGCCACCAGATCGCCGTCCTGGATGCGGCCGTCACCGTCGGCGCGGCGCCACGGGTGCGTGCGCGAGGTCACCCATGCGACGTCTTGATTCGACGGGGTGCTCACGCCGCCCGCCGCCGAGGCCTCCAGCACGACACCGGCCAGCGCTTGTTCGGTTACCCCCGGCCGCAACTCCGCGACCGCGGCCGCCAGTGCCGATTCGGCCACCGCGATTGATTCCCGCAATGCGGCGATCTCCTCGGCCGTCTTCACACGGCGGGCGGCCCGCATCGCGAGTTCTCCGTCCACCAGCTGTGCGTTGGGGAACGCGGTCGGTAGCAGCTGCGCGAAAACCGGTGAGAGCGCGTCGGTTCCGACGCGCCGCGCGGTCGCCGCGCCGTCGATGCGCTGCAGCGCCGACATGGTGTTCATGGGGTTCCACGAGATGCCGTAGAGGTTCTCGTGGGGAATGTCGTCGGGTACGCCCTCATCCCACGTGCTGAGGAGGTGCACGGCACCGGTCTCACGCAACACCACACAGGTCGGGCCGAAGGGCCGGGTGCCCGCGACCCACAGCTGCGGCGCACCGGTCACGTAACGGACATTGGCTTGCCGGCCGAGTACCAGGACGTCGAGATCGTGTGCCGCCATCTGGTCCAGCGCCCGTTGGCGACGCCCCGAGCGCAGCGTGCGCTCGTCGGGCAGGACTTCAGTTCCCATAGGGGTCATAGGGGTAGTCGGTCAAACGGATCCAGCCTTCCTCGGTAATCACCAGGACCTCTTCGCTGCGGTAGCCGCCGGTGCCGTCCTCCCACACCACGGGCTCCAGGACCAGCACCATCCCGGATTGAAGGACGAAATTCTCGTCGAATTCCTGGCCGAGATCGGTTCCGATCATCGGCATTTCGGCCGCGTTCACGCCGATGCCGTGGCCCAGGTAGAAGTGCGGCAGCCACGGCTTGGTGCCGCCATTGGCCGTGATCGCGGCCCGCCCCAGATCCGCCGCGCTGGCGCCGGCCTTGGCGACACCCAGGACCGCGCTCATGATCTGGAACCACTTCTCGAACTGCGCCTGCTGACGCGGCGACGGATCCCGGCCGACGATCCAGGTGCGCCCGAAGTCGGAGCAGTAGCCCTGGTAGGTGATGCTGGCGTCGGTCCACAGCACGTCGCCTTCGGCCAGCTCACGCTCGGTGCTCAGCAGCGGCAGCGCCAGGTCGCCGTGCGTGGTCCACACGCCCTCGGCCTTGCTCGGCGGCATCACCTGCCAGATCGGTTCGAGCATGCTGGCCGTGGCCCCCAGCTCGAAGGCTCGGCGTAAAAAGCTTGCGGACAAATCGATCTGACGGATTCCGGGGGCCAGCCGCTTCTGGACCTCGACCATCGCCTCGTCGGTGATCCGGATGGCGGTGCGCATGCAGGACAACTCATCCGGGGTCTTAACAAGTTTGGCCGCGCTGACGACGGCGGCGGCGTCAACGGGGGCGCCGTTGCGGAACAAGACCTTGCCGGCACGCGACATCGCACCCGTCAATTCGTCGACCGCGACGACCGCGGTGGCCGGAATGATGTCGGCCATCTGACGCGCGAAATCCCGAACACCCTCATCGAATTCGAGATACACGGGCCCGTGCAGGTGGTCGGCGGGCAGGTCCGATTCCTGCGAAGCTCCCTCTCGGAACGGCAGGAACAGGTGCGGCCACTGGTCGTCGGCGAGCACCACGGCCACCGGACGCTCGACGTAAGACAGCCCGGCGTCGCCGAGTGGCCAACTCGCACCCGTGGCGTAGACGACGGCGTTGTTGCCGAGCAGGACCATCGCGTCGACGCCACGTTCGGCCATCGCCGACCGCAGCCGGGCCCCCGTCTCGCGGCGCAGGCGGGGAAGGTCGGGTGTTTCGGGAATCACCAGTCCGTTATCGGTGTTGGTGTCCGGTTGCGCGAACGTCGTCACTACAGTCCCAGGAACTTCGTGATGTTGTCGCTGACAATCTTCGCCGCGTTCGCCGCACCCACCGCGTCGACGACGGTTTTCAGTGACTTCTCCGAATAGCCGTAGGTGCTTTCGTTGTGCGGATAGTCGCTGGACCACATGACCTTGTCGACGCCGATCTGGTCGATCAGCTGCAGACCCAGGGGGTCGACCATGAACGACGCGCTCATATGCGTGTCCCAGTAGTAGCGCACGTCGTGCTGCAGGGGACGGTTGAACATGTGCTGGTAGGACGCGACCAGATGTTCGGCGTCCTGCAACGCCCACGGGACCCAGGAGATACCGCCTTCGAACCAGCCGACCCGCAGGCCCGGGTGGTCGTCGAGAATGCCGCCAAAGATGTACTTGGAGAAGGTCTCCCGGAATCCGTCGATGTTGATCATCATGCCGACCACGACGCTGTTGAACTCAGTCGGGCTTTTGGGCGGGGTTTCCCCGATGTGGTGCGTGACGGGGAGACCGGCGGCTTCGATCTCGTCCCACACCGGCCGCATGGAGGTGCTGGAGTAGTCGATCGGGTTGCCGTCGTCGCCCTTGCCCGGGTTCAACGGCATCAGGAACGTCTTGAGCCCCAAGGACTTCAGCTCCTCGATCGTCTTACGCGTGCCCTGCGGGTCCCACCAGTTGATCAGGCCGGCGCCGTAGAAGTGGCCGTTGGAACGCTCCTGCAGTTCGGCGATGTATTCGTTGTAGATGCGGAAGGCCAGCTCGCGAAGTTGCTTGTCCGGGTAGTGGAACAGCGCCAGCACCGCGTTGGGAAACGCCAGTTCCTTCTCGACCCCGTCGTCGTGCAGTTCCTGAATCCGGGCCTCGATGTTGGTGCTCGCGGCGCCGGGCAGGTCGTCGTACTGCATCAGCACGGCGCTGAAGTCACCCGGCAGGAACGACTGTCCCTTGCGACCGACCTGGTAGGCACCGTCCTCGTACCAGATCCGTGGCGCCTTGTCCTTCAGGTCATCCGGGAAGCGTTGGTAGAAAATGTCATCGGCCAGCGAGATGTGGTTGTCGGCCGAGAAGACCACGGTCCCCTTCGGCAGGCCCACATCGCTGTCGGCGGCGTGGCCGCGTCGATCCTTCGGAGCGCCATAACCTCCGGGCGGGTAGAGCGTGCTTGTTCGAGTCGTCATCTTTGACCCTCCATTCGGATCCGCAGTTTTCAAAGGTAGCCAGCTGGGCTACCAGGTCACCGGCAGTTCGTAGACGCCGTAGGCGAGGCGGTCGTCCTTGAGCGGCACGTCCTCGATGGGAATGGCCAGTTTCAGCGTGGGAATGCGCCGGGCCAGTGTGTGGAACACGATCTGCATCTCGGCGCGGGCAAGCTGCTGCCCGACACATTGATGCCGGCCGTAGCCGAATGCGACGTGGCGGTCGGCTCCCGAGCGGTGTAAATAGAGCCGGTCCGGTTCGGAGAACGCGCGCGAATCCCAGTTTGCCGGGGCCAGGTCGATGATGATGCCCTCACCGGCACGGATCGTCTCTCCGGCGATGTGGATGTCTTCGAGTGCGACGCGGCGCTGGCCGTTCTGGATGATGCTGAGGTAGCGCATCAACTCCTCGACCGCGCTGGCGATGATTTTGGGGTCTTCCGCGTCTCGGATGACGGCCAGCTGGTCGGGGTTTTCGAGCAGGGCGAGCACGCCGAGTCCGATCATGTTCGAGGTCGTCTCATGCCCGGCGATCAGCAATCCGGTGGCCAACTGGGCGGCCTCTTTCGCACTGAGTTCGCCGGCCTTCACGCGCTCGGCGAGGTCGGATACCGCGTCCTCGGCCGGATTCTCCATCTTGGCCTCGACCAGCTGGGTGAGGTATTTGTGCAAAGTCATCGCGCCTTTGACGGTGTCTTCACCGGTGGCGTAGCGCGCGAGGCCGACGTTGGCGTGGTGCTGGAACATGTCGGCGTCTTCGTAGGGCACCCCGAGCAGCTGGCTGATCACCAGCGAAGGCACCGGCAGCGCCAGCGCGCTCACGATGTCGGCGGGCTGAGGTCCGGCGAGGATCGCGTCGATGTGGTCATCGGTGATCTGCTGGATCGTCGGGCGCAAACCTTCAACGCGCTTGAACGTGAAGGGCTTCGACAGCATGCGCCGGAACCGGGTGTGCTCCTCACCGTCGGCGGTGAAGACCGAGCGCGGACGCTTGTGCACCGTGGACAGCATGCCCTCGTTCCAGTGCGGGAACCCGGGCAGCCGGTCATCGACGCTGACCCGCGAATCCGAAAACAGCTCGCGCACCTGCTCATAACCCGTGATCAGCCACGGTGTACTGCCGTCCCAGATCCGGACTCGGGATAGCGGCCTGATTTCAGCCAGTGCCATGACATCCGGTGGTGGCGCGAACGGGCAGCCGGCCTGCCTGGCCATCGGATAGTCCGGAATGTCGGCGGGCCGCTCGGTTGTGGTGCTTGTCAGCGTGTCTTCTGACATCTTTCTCATTCCTCGCCGTATTTCATTCTTCAATGTGGATGGCCTGTGCGGGGCAGGCGGCCGCCGCCCGCCGCGCGCCCTCAGCCTGTTCGGACGTTGGATGGGGATTGAGCAAGACGACGACGCCGTCGTCGTCGCGCTGGTCGAACACTTCGGGTGCGTTCATGACGCAGTTGCCCGAGGAAGCGCAAACATCTTGGTTAACAGTTACTTTCATCTCCCAACCCCTTACTCGTGCGCCGTCACGGGTGCCAGCCACAGGCCCACGATCGCGTCGATGAGGCCGGACGCCGCGGCCCGCCACGAACGATGGGAGGTCAACGCACCCGCGGCCAGCGCGCGTTCACGGTCGGCACAGGTGTGCATCAACAGGTTTCGCGCCATGATGTTGCGTTCGAAGTGCACTTCGGCCGGCAACTCGGGTAGGCACCGGTTGACGCCCTCGACGACCTGAACCAGCGACGGCGAGCTGAGCGCGCCCTTGACGATGATGTTGTAGTACGCGGGGTCGGTCATCGCCTGCGCCGCGAACCGCGCGTACCACGTCGGATTTCCGAGCTCCTCGAGGTGATCGGTGAGCGGACGCACCAGACACGCCACCCAGTTGCGCAGTTCGGCGTCCCGGCCAGCGGCGGTTCCCGATTCCAGCAACTCGTCGACCATCTGCTCGCGTAGCTGCTCGACGGGTCCCCGGTGCTTGTGCTCGATCGCACGCACCAGGTCGGCCTTGGTGCCGAAGTGGTAACCGACCGCGGCGTTGTTGCCCTGACCGGCGGCCTCGCTGACCTGCCGGTTGGACACCGCGAACATGCCGTGCTCGGCGTACAGGCGTTCGGCGGCCACCAGGATCGCCTCTTGGGTGGAGCTGGCCCGCTCGGTGCGCACAGCCCGGCCGACGGTGGTCATTGCGCTAGTCAACCGCGCGCCGAGCTTTAAGTCAAGCGATTGATTTAAATTGAAATCGGTGGACGCGAGGCGTGGGCCGCGAGGCCCCGGACGCGAGGCTTGGGCCTGGGCGCCGGACCCCGAACGTGACCGCATCGTCACGCCGGCGCTCGAACGTGACCGCATCGTCACGCTCGGGATCCTGAGGCGCGTCGTCAGCCCTGCTTTTTGGGCCGAACGACCTTGCCCGCCACCGTCCCACCGTCGACCGGCAGCACGGTCCCGGTGACGTAGCGCGATCGGTCGGTGGCGAAATACAGCGCCGCCTCGGCGACGTCATCGGGCGTGCCTTCGCGCTTCAGCGGCCGGTCGTCGCGCATCCCCTGGCGAATCCGCGCCTCGAATTGCTTCAGCTGTTCGGGGTCCATGCCGGCCGCCGACTTCCCCAGAATCGGTGTGGGTATGCTGCCCGGCGCGATGGCGTTGACCCGAATCTCGTGGTGTGCCAACTCAATTGCGGCGGACTTGGTGAACTGGATGACCGCCGCTTTGGACGCACGGTAGATCATCACACCGCCGCCGGCCTGGATCCCGCCGATCGAGGTGATGTTGATGATCGACCCGCCACCGTGTTCGGCCATGTGCCGCGCGGCATCTCGGGTACCCGCCATCACGCCCAGCACATTGACGCCCATCACCCGGTGGAAATCGGCGAGGTCGTCGTCGAGCAACTTCCGCAGGGGGCTCGAAATCCCGGCGTTGTTCACCATGACGTGTAGGCCGCCGAACTTCTCGACGGTCCCGGCCACCAAGGCTCCTACCTGTTCGGGGTCGGCGACGTCCGTCTGCCGGAAGGCGGCGTTGGCGCCGAGCGATGTCGCCAGTGCCTCGCCTCGCTCGGTCTCGACGTCGGCGATGACGACGCGCGCGCCCTCCGTCACAAAGCGCTCCACGAGGCCGCGACCGATGCCGGATGCGCCGCCGGTGACGACGGCGACCTTGCCCTCGAGTTCGTTAACCACCTGACGAGTTAATCGGGGGCGCGAGCGTTAAGTCAAGCAGTTGATTTAAGGCCGTGCAGGGCTCGGGGCTCAGCGCTCGATCGCCTGGCATCAAACGCCCGCGTGGCCGGTTGAGTTCGGCATGAATTCGGGCTTTCCGGGGTTCCCACCGGTCGACGCACCGGCCATGCTGAAGAGGCCAGTTCACCGGGAAGCTTGAAAGGCGTGATCATGAAGGTTTTGGTAATCGGTGGCAGCGGGCTGATCGGGTCGCAGGTGGTCGCCATGCTCACCGAGCAGGGACACGAAGCGGTCCCGGCGTCTCCGAGCACCGGCGTCAACACCGTGACCGGCGAGGGCGTCGCCGAGGCCGTCGTCGGTGTCCACACGGTGGTCGACGTCTCCAACTCGCCGTCCTGGGCCGATGACGATGTGCTGAATTTCTTCACCACGTCTACCCGCAACCTCCTCGAGGCGGAGCGGCACGCCGGCGTGCAGCATCACGTCGCGCTCTCGATCGTGGGAGCCGACCGGGCGGCCGCCAGTGGCTACATGCGGGCCAAGATCGCGCAGGAAAAGGTGGTCGCGGAATCGGGAGCTCCGTATACGATCGTGCGGGCTACGCAGTTCTTCGAATTCGTTGGGGGCATTGCTGATTCGATGACCGACGGTGACACGGTCCGCGCGCCGCATGGGGCGTTTCAGCCCATCGCGGCCGCGGATGTGGCCACGGCCGTCGCCCACGCTGCGATCGGTGACCCGGTCAATGGGGTGATCAACATCGCCGGCCCGGAGAAGCGGGGCATGGACGACTTCATCCGAACCCAGTTCGCCGCGACCGGCGATGCCCGCCGGGTGCTGACCGACCCGGATGCGCAGTATTACGGTGCGGTGCTCGACGAGCGCATGATCGTTCCCGTCGAGGGCGAAGAAGTGACCCTGTACCCCACCACGTTCGGCGACTGGCTGGCTTCGCAGGTACCCAGCAACGCCAAGTAAAGGCCGGGATCGCCGAAGCGG
>NZ_JAICZA010000020.1 GCF_025933915.1 Mycobacterium sp. | reverse complement strand
GCTCGATCCTAATGGTGATCGCGAGCGCGCTCCCCGCCCCGGCCCGGGAACATCCCCGCCAGCACGGCTGCCATCTCGAGGTAGCTGCGCCGGCTCTCCTTGCTCATTCGGTCCAGCGCGATCTGGCGGCCCTGGTGCACGTGGCGGTCGAAGGGCAGCACCACCGTGGCGGCGACCCGGGCGGACAAGCGATCGAGCTCCGTGACGACCACGCCTTCAACCTTGGCCGACTCGACGTGGTTGACGGCGAGCACGGTCGACGTCAACAATCGTTGATACCCGTTGTGGCACAGCCACTCCAGGGTCGTCTGGGTCTTGCGTATCGCATCAATGGAGGTGCTCGTGACCACCACAAGGGCCCGCGACTCCGGCAGAACAGCCTCCATCACACTGGAATTGAGCGCCTTGACGCAATCGACCAGCACCACCGAATACTGATTTCGCAGCATCGAGAAGGCCCGCAGAACGTCACGGCGCTCCAGGCGCCAGTCGGTGCGTGCGTATTCCGGCAACCCGAGCACTTCCAGCCCGAAACCGTTCATATAGGTCAGCGCCCGGATGTCCTCATATTGCATCGCCGGGTTGCCGTGGAGAAGGTCGGCCATGCTGTGCGGGTTGTGGCGGCCGTGGCGCTCCGCCAAGTCCCCCGCATCGATGTCGAGGGCCAGCACCCGGTCGTTGCGCACGGCGGCGAAGGTCGAACCGAGGGCCTCGACCACCGCCGTCTTGCCGACGCCACCCTTGAGGTTGAGGACGGCGATGGGAAAGGCACCTCCCACGGCCGCGCGGATGCGACCCCGCAGCTCGCTTTCGTAGGCGGTGTTTTTGCCGGGGCCCAGATCGATCCCGGTAACGCGATGGAGCAGCCCTCGCCAGTTGAGTCTGGCGGAGTCGGTGTCGCGCTGGTCGAAGCGGTCCGGCGCCGTCTCGCCCAGCGGCGGCCCGGGGTGAGGCGGTGGCGGGACCCGCTGCGGCGGCCCCGGTGGCACGGGCTGCGACGGTCCGGGCGGCCGGCGGCCGGGACGGCGGGGTTGCGGCACCGTGGTGCCCGCCGGGTCGGCGTCGGCGTGCCACCCCGGCGGGCGCGGGTCGTGGTGCGGTGGGCCGGGTGGTCCCGCCGATCCAACGGATTGCTGAACTACTCCGCGACTCGCACCACGGTTGCTCATACCCCGGTATAACCGCTATGCACGGGTCCGGAAACCACGAGATTCGGTGATCGCGCAGCGCATCGAGCATTTGGCGGCCCTGTTCGGGCCGCGGCCGACTCCGAGCTACCGGTTGTTTGCCCGGTCGGCGGGCCTACCCGAAGAACGCGGCGGCGTCGTCATAGCGGCTGTCGGGCACCAACTTGAGCTGGCGTACCGCATCTGCCAGTGGCACCCGGCCGATGTCCTGGCCGCGCAGCGACACCATCTGGCCGTATTCTCCCGCATGCGCCGCGTCGGCCGCGTTCACGCCGAACCGGGTGGCCAGCACCCGGTCGTAGGCCGTCGGGGTGCCGCCACGCTGCACATGGCCCAGCACGGTCACCCGGACTTCCTTGTTGATGCGCATCTCCACCTCGGCGCCCAGCTGCGCGGCCACACCGGTGAATTTCTCATGGCCGAACTCGTCAATCCCGCCTTCCCGCAACGCAATCGAACCGGGGACGGGTTTGGCGCCCTCGGCGACCACGCAGATGAAGTGCGAATCTCCGCGCTGGAAGCGACGTTTGACCAGCCTGCAGACCTCTTCGATATCGAAGGGTTGCTCGGGGATCAGCGTCATGTGCGCGCCTGAGGCCAGGCCCGCGTTCAGCGCGATCCAGCCCGCGTGCCGGCCCATCACCTCCACCAGCATCACGCGCTGGTGGGACTCGGCGGTGCTGTGCAATCGATCGATCGCCTCGGTGGCGACCGTCAATGCCGTGTCGTGACCGAAAGTCACGTCGGTGCAATCGATGTCGTTATCGATGGTCTTCGGCACGCCGACCACGGGAACGTTCTCCTCCGAGAGCCAGTGCGCGGCCGTCAGGGTGCCTTCCCCCCCGATGGGGATGAGGACGTCGATCCCGTTGTCATCGAGGGTCTGCTTGACCTGCTTGAGTCCGGCCCGCAGCTTGTCGGGATTCACCCGGGCGGTCCCCAGCATCGTCCCGCCCTTGGCCAGCAGGCGGTCGTTGCGGTCGTCGTTCTGCAGCTGGACGCGCCGATTTTCCAGCAACCCGCGCCACCCGTCCTGGAATCCGACCACCGAGGAGCCGTACCGGGAGTCGCACGTACGCACCACTGCCCGGATGACGGCGTTGAGCCCGGGGCAGTCGCCGCCTCCGGTGAGCACTCCGATCCGCATAGTCCCATCTTGCCGGGCGGCGGCCTACTGGCGCGAACAGACACAGAATCGCATCAAATGGATGCGAGCAATGCGATTCTGTGTCTGCTCGCCGTCAGATCGCGCTCGGCAACGGCCCGCGGGCCGCTTCGTAGGCGGCGCCGACGCGGTAGAGGCGGTCGTCGGCCAGCGCGGGCGCCATGATCTGCAAGCCGACCGGCAGGTCGTCGTCCGGCGAGAGCCCGGCCGGCACCGACATGCCGCAATGGCCGGCCAGGTTCAGCGGCAGGGTGCACAGGTCGAACAGGTACATCGCCAGCGGGTCGTCGACCTTTTCGCCGAGCGCGAAAGCGGTGGTCGGGGTCGCCGGCGACACCACGACGTCCACCGACCGGTAGGCCTCGTCCAGATCGCGGGCGATCAGGGTGCGCACCTTCTGAGCCTGGTTGTAGTAGGCGTCGTAATAGCCGGCCGAAAGCGCGTAGGTGCCGATCATGATGCGCCGCTTGACCTCCGGCCCGAAGCCGGCGGCCCGGGTCAGCGCCATCACTTCCTCGGCGCTGTGGCTGCCGTCATCGCCGACGCGCAGCCCGTAGCGCATGGCGTCGAAGCGCGCCAGGTTGCTCGACACCTCCGACGGCAGGATCAGGTAGTAGGCGGCCAGCGCGTACTCGAAGTGCGGGCAGTCGACTTCGCTCACCTCGGCGCCCAACGCGGTCAGCTGCTCGACGGCGGCCTCGAACGAGGTCAACACCCCGGGCTGATACCCCTCGCCGCGCAGCTGTTTGACCACGCCGACGCGCACGCCCTTGAGGTCGCCGGACGCGCCGGACCTGGCCGCGCCGACGACGTCGGGCACCGCGGCGTCGACCGACGTGGAGTCGCGGGCGTCGTGTCCGGCGATCACCTGATGCAGCAGCGCGGTGTCGAGCACGGTGCGCGCGCACGGGCCGCCCTGATCCAGCGACGACGCGCACGCCACCAGGCCGTAGCGGGACACCGTGCCGTAGGTCGGCTTCACCCCGACGGTCGCGGTCAGCGCGGCCGGCTGCCGGATGGACCCGCCGGTGTCGGTCCCGATCGCCAGCGGCGCCTGGAACGCCGCCAGCGCCGCCGCGCTGCCGCCGCCGGAGCCGCCGGGCACGCGGTCGACGTTCCACGGGTTGCGGGTGGGGCCGTAGGCGGAGTTCTCGGTCGAGGACCCCATCGCGAACTCGTCCATGTTGGTCTTGCCCAGGATCGGGATGCCCGCGGCGCGCAACCGCGAGGTGACGGTGGCGTCGTAGGGGGCACGCCAGCCCTGCAGGATCTTGGACCCGCAGGTGGTGGGCATGTCGACCGTGGTGAAGACGTCCTTGAGCGCCAGTGGCACCCCGGCCAGCGGTGACGGCAGCCGCTCCCCGGCGGCCACGGCTTCATCGACAACGGCGGCCGCGGCAAGCGCCTCGTCGGCCGCCACGTGCAGGAAGGCGTGGTAGCGGTCGTCGGTGGCCGCGATCTGGTCCAGGCAGGCCTGGGTGACCTCGACCGACGACACCTCCTTGGCGGCGATCCGGGCGGCCAGCGTCGCGGCGTCGGATCGGATGATCTCGTTCACTCGCTGTCCCCCAGAATCTGCGGGACCGCGAAGCGACCATCGACGGCGGCGGGCGCCTCGGCCAGCGCCTCGGCCTGCGTCAGGCAGGGTGCCGGCTGGTCGGGGCGGGTGACGTTCACACCCTTGAGCGGGTTGTCGGTCGCTTCGACGCCGGCGACATCGACCGCCTGCACCTGGCTGACGTGGCTCAAGATGGCGTCGAGTTGGCCGGCGAAGCTGTCGAGCTCGCCGTCGGTCAAGGCCAGCCGGGACAGCCGGGCCAGGTGCGCTACCTCGTCGCGGGAGATCTGGGACACGATCCGAAAGCCTAGCCGCGAGCGTGCGGCCAGCCGCACGCCCGTTGCCCATCGTGCGGCCGGCTTCACAGTCGCCGGCGGACGGGGCCCGAACCGATCAAGCCGACATGCCGCCGACACATCGCTGTGCAACAGTGTTGGCCGTGCCCTCCTATCTGTTGCGCATCGAGCTGGCCGACCGCCCAGGCAGCCTGGGATCGCTGGCGGTGGCGCTCGGTTCGGTGGGGGCCGACATCTTGTCGCTCGACGTCGTGGAGCGAAGCTCGGGTTATGCGATCGACGACCTGGTCATCGAGCTGCCGCCGGGGGCGATGCCGGACTCGCTGATCACCGCCGCCGAGTCGCTGTCCGGGGTCCGGGTGGACAGCGTGCGTCCGCACACCGGTCTGCTGGAGGCGCATCGCGAGCTGGAGCTGCTCGACCACGTCGCCGCGGCCCGCGACACGGCGTCGAAGCTGCAGGTGCTGGCCAACGAGGCGCCCCGGGTCTTGCGCGTCAGCTGGTGCACGGTGTTGCGCAGTGCGGGCGCCGAGCTACGGCGCCTGGCCGCCAGTCCGGGCGCCCCGGAAACCAAGGCGGACTCGGCCCCCTGGCTGCCGCTTGAGCGGGCCGTGCCGCTGGACAGCGACGCCGAGTGGGTGCCCAAGGCGTGGCGCGATATGGACATGACGATGGTCGCGGCGCCGCTGGGGGACCCGCACACCGCGGTGGTGCTCGGCCGCCCCGGCCCCGAATTCCGTCCTTCCGAGGTCGCCCGGCTCGGCTACCTCGCCGGGATCGTCGCCACCATGCTGCGCTAGCGCGTGCGCGACTTCGCCCCGGACATCGCCACCGGGTCGTCGTCGTCCCACAGCAGCAGCTGACGCACCGCCGGCCGCGGACCGTAGGGCCGCAGCATCGTGCTGGCCGGACGCGGACGCACCCGCTGCGGCCACCAGAACCAGCGCCCGAGAATCCTTGCGACGGAAGGCGTCATGAATGAGCGCACGATCAGGGTGTCGAACAACAAGCCGAGGCCGATCGTGGTGCCGATCTGACCGAGAACCTGAAAGCCGCTGAACACGAACGCGCACATGGTGACGGCGAAAACGATGCCGGCCGAGGTCACCACCGATCCCGAGCCCGCCATCGCCCGGATGATGCCGGTGTTCAAACCGGCATGAATTTCCTCCTTGAACCGGGAGATCAACAGCAGGTTGTAGTCGGATCCGACCGCGAGAAGCAGGATCACGGCCAGCGCGAGCACCACCCAATACAGCTGAATGCCAAATATGTACTGCCAGACCAGAACCGAGAGCCCGAACGAGGCGCCCAGCGACAGGGCCACCGTGCCCACGATGACAAGCGCGGCGATCAGGCTGCGCGTGATGATCATCATGATCAGCAGGATCAGGCTCAGCGCCGCGAACGCCACGATCATCAGGTCGTACTTGGCGCCGTCCTGGATGTCCTTGTAGGTCGCGGCGGTCCCGCCGAGATAGATTCCCGCGCCCGCCATCGGGGTCCCCTTCAGGGCCTCATGCGCGGCCTTGGCCATCGGATCGATGTGCGAAATACCTTGGGGCGTGGCGGGATCACCTTCGTGCGTGACGATCATCCGGGCGGCCTTGCCGTCGGGCGAGAGGAACAATCTCAGCCCGCGCTTGAAGTCGGGGTTGTTGAAGACCTCGGGCGGCAGATAGAAGGTGTCGTCGTTCTTGGCCGCGTCGAAGGCTCGGCCCAGCGCCGTCGCGTTGTCGATCGCGGCCGCGGTCTGCGCGTAGATGCCGGACAGCGTGGCGTAATTGGCCAGACTCAGATCGCGGTTGGTTTCCTGGCTTTGGATCTGGGGCGGTATCAGCTCCACCAGCTTCGGCTGCAGCGCATCGAGTTTGTCCAACGTCGCGACGAGGTCGGTGAACTTTTCACTGAGCTGGTCGGTGGCGTCGAGGGCCTCGAAAGTGGACCGCATCGCAAAGCAGGCGGGAATGTCGTAGCAGTGCTTCTCCCAATAGAAATAGCCGCGGATCGGTCGCAGGAAGTCGTCGAGATTGGCGAGCTTGTCGCGCAGTTCATTGATCGTGGTGATCGTGTCGTGAAAGCTCTGGGTCTCACTGTGCGTGGCTTCGGCGAGCTGCTGCTGCAATGCGTACTGCTGCTTCAAGATGTTGATCGTCTTGGCCAGTTCGTTGGCCTGCTTGAGGGCATCGTCGGCCCGATCTCGTTGGTAGGTCAGGTTTTGCTGCTGCGCCGCGCTGGAATTGCTGACCACGAACGCCAGCGAGCTGTGCACGAGCGGGGTGCCCAACGGCCTGGTGATGGTCTGCACCTGCGCGACGCCGGGGACATGAAACACCGCCTTGGCCACCTTGTCCAGGATGAGCATGCTTTCCGGGTTACGCATGTCGTGATCGGTTTCGACCATCAGCAATTCGGGCTCCAGCCGGGCCCGCGAGAAATGCTTCTCGGCGGCGGCGTACCCGATGTTGGCCGGCGCGCTGGCGGGCATGTAGGGACGGGTGTCGTAACTGGTCTTGTATCCGGGCAGGGCGAGCAGCCCCACCAGGGCCAGCGCGCAGGCCGCCGCGAGAACGGCGCCGGGCCAGCGGACGATGGCGGTGCCGATCCGCCGCCAGCCTCTGGTTCTGATCGCCCGCTTGGGGTCGAAGATGCCCACCTTGGCGCCCAGGGTGAGGATCGCGGGCCCCAGGGTGAGCGCGGCGAACAGTGCGACGAGGATGCCCAATGATGCTGGGATACCCAGGCTTTGGAAGTACGGCAGCCGGGTGAAGCCCAGACAGGCCACGGCGCCGGCAACCGTGAGTCCAGAACCCAGGACGATGTGCGTGGTGCCGTGATACATGGTGTAGAAAGCCTTTTCGCGATCCTCACCGCTTCCGCGCGCTTCCTGGTAGCGGCCCACGAAAAATATCGCGTAGTCGGTGCCCGCGGCAATCACGAGCAGCGTCAACAGATTCGTCGCGTACGTCGACAACCCGATGACCCCGGCGTTTCCGAGAAACGCGACAAGGCCTCGGGCGGCCGACATTTCGATCAACACCGTCGTCAGCACCAGCAGGGTGGTGAGCACCGATCGGTAGACGAAGAACAACATCGCCGCGATCACCCCGACGGTTATCCCGGTGACCTTGGCCGTCCCCTTGCTGCCGACGTCGAACTGATCGGAAATCAATGGCGCCGCGCCGGTCACATAGGCCCTGACACCCGGCGGTGGCTTCATGTGCTCGACGATGTCGCGCACGGCCCCGACGCCCTCGTTGGCCAGCGCCGAGCCCTGATTACCCGCCAGAAACAGCTGGACGTAGGCGGCCTTGCCGTCGCCGCTCTGCGATCCCGCCGCGGTCAGGGTGTCGCCCCAGAAATCCTGAACGTGCTCGACGTGCTTCTTGTCCCGCTCGAGCTTGCCGACCATCTCGTCGTAGAACCGGTGGGCGTCGGCGCCGAGCGGCTTGTCACCTTCCAGCACGATCATGGCCGAGCTGTCGGTGTCGAACTCATGGAATTTTTCGCCGATGCGCTTGATCGCCTTGAGCGACGGCGCGTCGGGCGAGTTCAGCGCCACATTGTGGGTCTTCCCCACTTCTTCCAGCTGCGGCACCGCGATGTTCGTGATCGCGGCCAGCGCCACCCAGAACAGCAGGATCGGCAGCGCGAACCGGCGGATGGTGCGCGGTACGAACGACCGCGGCTGTTGATCGTTGCTCATCCAGATTTATCCAGACAGAAGGCGTAGGCGTCGACTTTGTTAACCGTGCGTTGGTCTTTCACTTCACCGTTGACGGTGATACGACAGCCGAGGGTGTCTCCGTTGCCCTGCGCCACGACGTTGCCGATGACCGCGGGCTCCGTGGTGGTGATGGTGAACGACCACGGCAACGGGGCGTCTTTGACTTGCTGCGGCTGGGCGTTGACGTCCAGGTAGTTGATGGTCGCCACCGCGCCCGGAGCGCCGAAGACCTCGAGCACCACCTGCTTGGGGTTGAAGGGGACGATCTGGTTGGACAGGCCGCTGTCGGCCGACGTGGTGTCGTGCGAGCCGAATATTCCGTGCAGGCGGTAGATCCCGAATCCCGCGAGCGCGACGACGAGCACGGCGACGATCACCATCCACCCTCGCTTGAGCAGGGAAGCCATCGAAAAGCCTTTCACCCGTTAGCCTTTCGAATATCGGGCGACAGGAACGCGCCCAAGCCGAGCGCGGCTGCCAACGTCATAAGCGTGATCGACAGCTACGACAGTACGGTACGGGACCGTACTGTACAAGAGACGCGGGCGTATATATTTCCCCATCCGGGTTAACGCGAAATGCCGGCGTCGTTACCCGATGGTCCTGGTCAGGCCCGGGATCAGGAACCCGTCCACGAACGCCTGCACGGTGCCGCGGGTGGGTGGGCGACCGGGGATGATCGACCGAAAGATGAGATAGCCGGGCAACAAGTCCCAGAGTTCGTCGGTGATGACATCGTCGGCGATCTCGCCCCGGTCGACGGCCTGGTGCAGCACGTGCTGGATCATGGCTTTGCGCTGGTCGAGGAATTGGTGCTGCATCGCCTCGTTGAGCGCCGGGTGGCGCGACACCTCGACCATCACCGCGCGGATGGTGGTGGCGTGCTGCCCGCACTCCTGGGTGATGGTCTCCCCCAGGCTCAGCAGGTCGCCGCGCAGCGTGCCGGTATTCGGCGGGACGGCCACCTGGCGGACGCCTTCGATGAAGGCGGCCAACACGAGTTCGGCCTTGGACGGCCAGCGCCGGTACACCGTGGCCTTGCTGGCGCGGGCGGCGTTGGCCACCGCGTCCACCGTCAGTTGGTCATAGCCGTGTTCCTGCAACAGCCGCAGGGTCACCGCCAGTATCTCGGCCTCGCGCGGCGACCACGGCGACGCCTGCCCGCACTCCTCGGCCGTCTGGGTCATACAGCCCACGATAGAGCCGCCCGGTGCGTGCGGCGTCGGTATGTCCCTTATCGGGAGGTCATGAGCGCGCGTTCGATGTCGGCGACAAGGTCTTCGGTGTCTTCGATTCCCAGCGAGATGCGCGCGACCCCGTCGGCGACGGCGTCGCCCCAGCGCGCGCGCCGGTCCACCGAGGTGTGCAGGCCGCCGAAGCTGGTGGCGGCGATGAGCAGCTCGCTGGCGTCGACGAGTGCGTGCACCGCGGCGGCGTCTGCCAGTTCGACGCAGAGCAGACCTCCGAAACGCCGCATCTGCGCCATGGCCACGGGATGCGCCGGGTCGTCGGCCAACCCCGGATAACGAACGGCTCGCACCGCCGGATGGCGGGCCAGCATCGTCGCCACCGCCCGCGCGTTCTGGCATTGGCGCTCGAATCGCAAACCGGCGGTTTCCAGGCTGCGCAACAGAAGCCATGCCTCGAACCCGCCCAGTATCGCGCCGGCGAGCAGTCGTTGGCGCTCGGCGGCGGCGAGCAACTCGGGCCGATTGGTGGCGACGTAGCCGGCCAGCAGGTCGCTATGACCGGACAGGGACTTGGTAGCGCTGGCCACCACCGCGTCGGCGCCCAACGACAGCGGCTGCTGTCCCAACGGCGTGGCGGCGGTGTTGTCGACGACCAGGCGTGCGCCGCGCGCGTGGCAGATGGTCGCCAGCCGGTGCAGGTCAACCACGTCCAGCGCGGGATTGGTGGGGGTTTCGGCCAGCACCACGTCGGCTCCGGCCGCCGCGTCATAGATCTGCCCACTCGACGCCTCGATGACCGTCACGCCCGCGGGCGCCAGGTCCTCGGAGGCGAGGCGGCGCACCTGGTAATAGCCGTCGGCCGGCACCACCACGGTCGACCCGGGTGTCGCCGCTGCCCGCAGCACGGCGCTGATGGCCGCCATCCCCGAGCCGAACACCACAGCGCCGGCCGCGCCCTCCAGCTCGGCGAGCGCGGATTCCAGTTGCCGCCAGGTCGGATTGGAGCTGCGGCCGTAGTCATCTGAGGCGGCGGCTTCGTCGCTGGCGAGGTGGTACGTGGCGGCGAGCACCGGCTGAGGCGCGACCGGTTGACCCGAAACCGCTCGTGAATTAACGGCTTTGAGGCTGCGGGTGGAATCACCGTACCGACCGCTCATCGGCTTAATCCGCCGGAGTTTCCGGCGGTCCGTTGGCCAGCAGCTGCCGGAAGCCGCCCTCGTCGAGGACGGGCACGCCCAGCTCGACGGCCTTGTCGTACTTCGAGCCCGGCGAATCCCCGGCCACGACATAGTCGGTTTTCTTCGACACCGACCCGGCGGCCTTTCCCCCGCGCACCAGGATCGCCTCCTTGGCGTCGTCGCGCGAAAAGCCGGCGAGCGACCCGGTGACCACGACCGTCAACCCTTCCAGCGTGCGCGGCACGCTGGTGTCGCGCTCGTCGGCCATCCGCACGCCCGCGGCCCGCCACTTGTCGACGATCGCGCGGTGCCAGTCGACGGTGAACCACTCGGTGAGCGCCGCGGCGATCGTCGGGCCCACACCCTCGACCGCGGCAAGCCGCTCGGTCGAGGCCGACATGATCGCGTCCAGATCGCCGAACTCGGTCGCCAGCGCACGCGCGGCGGTCGGCCCGACATGCCGGATCGACAACGCCACCAAAACCCGCCACAACGCCACCTTTGTGGCCTTGTCCAGGTTGTCGAGCAGCCGTTTGCCGTTGGCGGACAAGGCGCCCGCCTTCGTCCGGAAAAGCTCGGTGCGCAACAGGTCTTCCTCGGTGAGCGCGAACAAGTCACCCTCGTCGGCGATCACCCCGGCCTTCAGCAGCGCGATGGCCGCCTCGTAACCGAGCCCCTCGATGTCGAACGCCCCGCGACCCGCGACGTGGAACACGCGCTCCCGCAGCTGGGCCGGACACGACCGGGCGTTGGGGCAGCGGATGTCGGCGTCACCCTCCTTGGCGGGCGCCAGCGGGGTACCGCATTCGGGACACGTTGTGGGCATGACGAATTCGCGCTCGGAGCCGTCGCGCAGGTCAACGACCGGGCCCAGCACCTCCGGGATCACGTCGCCGGCTTTGCGGATCATCACGGTGTCGCCGATCAGCACGCCCTTGCGCTTGACCTCGGCGGCGTTGTGCAGGGTGGCCAGCCCGACCGTCGACCCGGCCACCTTCACCGGGGTCATGAACGCGAACGGTGTGACGCGCCCGGTGCGCCCGACGTTGACGCGGATGTCGAGCAGCTTGGTCTGCGCTTCCTGGGGCGGGTACTTGTAGGCGACGGCCCAGCGTGGCGCGCGCGACGTGGTCCCGAGTCTGCGTTGCAACGCGACGTCGTCGACTTTGACCACCACGCCGTCGATCTCGTGCTCGAGGTCATAGCGGTGCTCACCCCAGTAGTCGATCCGCTCCTCGACCGCGGCGAGGCCACGCACGCGTGCCGTTTGTTCGGCCACCGACAGCCCCCAGGCCTTCAGCGCGGTGTAGGCCTGGTGCTGGGTCTTCGGTGCGAACCCTTCGGTGCGGCCGATGCCGTGACAGATCATCCGCAGCTTGCGCCGGGCGGTGACGGCCGGGTTTTTCTGGCGCAGCGACCCGGCCGCGCTGTTGCGGGGATTGGCGAACGGCGCCTTGCCGTCCTCGACCAGGCTGGCGTTGAGCGCCTCGAAATCGGCGAGCAGGAAAAACGCCTCGCCGCGCACCTCCAGCAGGGCCGGCGTCGGGAAGTCCTCGGCGGCGGACAGGCGCTCGGGCACGTCCTCGATGGTGCGCGCGTTGAGCGTCACGTCCTCGCCGACGCGGCCGTCGCCCCGGGTCGCGGCGCGTTCCAACCGGCCGTCGCGGTACACCAGCGACAGCGCCACCCCGTCGATCTTGAGTTCGCACAGGTAGTGAGGTTCCCCGCCGACCTCGTTCTCGACGCGGTTGTTCCAGGCGACCAGCTCGTCGCGGTCGAACACGTCGTCGAGGCTCAGCATCCGCTCCAGGTGCTGGGCCTCGGCGAAATCGGTGGCGAAGCCCGCCCCGCCCACCAGCTGAGTCGGCGAATCGGGAACCCTCAGCTCCGGGTGACGCTCCTCCAGCGCGAGGAGCTCGTTGAACATGGTGTCGAATTCCGCGTCCGAGATGATCGGCGCGTCCTTGATGTAGTAGCGGAACTGGTGCTCGCGGACCGCTTCGGCCAGGTCCTGCCACTGCCGGCGAACCTCGGGGGCCACCGAATCAGCTTCTGCTGAGCTCACCTTGGCAGGCTATCCGAGGACGCCGACGCGAAACCCGATTGGTTGCCTATTCGATGGCGTCGGGATCCTCGGCGAACATCTGGGCCGCCTTGCGGGCGAGTTCGATCGCGGTGCGAGCCCACTCGGGTGTGGCGCCCGCCAGGCCACACGCCGGGGTGATGCCGATGCGTTCACGCAGTGCCGCGCGGGCGAACCCGAGGCGATCGGTCACCGCGACCACCGCGGCGGCGACCTCCTCCGCCGAAAGCCGCCGCGGCGGGGTCACAGAGGCGCCGGTGGCGATGACCCCCAACATGACGGTGCGATCCGACTCGACGAATGCGGCGATACCGTCGAGATCCGCCGCGCTCAACGTGCCCGCATCGACGGATACCGCGCTGAACGTGCTGCCCTGCAACAGGTCCCATGGAATGCCGGGGGCACAGCAGTGCAGCAGCACCTCAGCGCCCACCGTGTGGGCGCAGGTGTCGAGCAGGCTGCCCGCCACCGCCTCGTCGAGCGGCGCCACCGGGCTGAGTGCGGTCACGCCTTTCAGACCACCGCCCAACGCTTTTGGCAGCGACGGCTCATCGAACTGAACTACCACCGGTGTCTCGAGACGCCGCGACATCTGCGCACGGTGCGCGGCCACGCCTTCGGCCAGCGACGCCGTCAGGTCGCGCAGCGCCCCGCGGTCGGTGATCGCCCGGTGCCCGTTGGCGAGTTCGAGCCCGGCGGCCAGCGTGATGGGCCCCGGCGCCTGCACCTTGACCACGCGGCCGTCACCACGCAGGCCGGCGGCTTCCCAGGCCTCCTCGAGCGCGTCCATGTCCTCGTCGAGAAGGCTGATGGCGCGGCGGGTGACCGCGCCGGGCCGGGCGGCGAGGCGGTAGCCGCGCGGCACCGTGTCGATGGCGACGTCGACCAACAGCGCGCCGGCCCGGCCGAGCATGTCGGCACCCACCCCGCGCGCCGGCAGCTCGACGATGTGCGCCAGCGCGCCCGCCAATTCGCCGACGACGACCGCCGCGGCCTCCCGTGCGGCGCTGCCGGGCCACGAACCGACACCGCTGGCCGTCGCGAACCGATGGGCGAAAACACTCACCGGCCAACCGTATTCGACGCCACCCGAGCCACCCGTCGGCAGGGGTCTGTGTGCGGGGAGGCCGCGCGGGTAGGTTCATCCCGGAGGGGTGCATAACGGTGTCACAGAAGGCGAAGTTGGCGAGGCTACCGCTGTGGTGTGGGGCGGCGCTGCTGGCGGTGTCGTGCACCCGGGTGGTGGACGGCGCGGCCGCGGCGGGTCCCGACGCCAACCGCAGGGTGGTGCAGGGCGTGAACGTCGACACGATCCTGCTCGACCAGTCGCGGATGCGCGCGATCACCGGCGCCGGTGAACACCTGACCATCATCCCCTCGATGGACGGCACCAGCCCGGTGGACATCGACGCACTGGCCGAGACCGCGCCGCGCGAGTGCCGGTTCATCTACGACGAGACGGCGACCTTTGGGCACGATCTCGAAGCGTTCCACAAGACGACCTTTCAGGATCCACCCCACGGCGCGTTGATCTCCGAGGGGGCCGCCGCCTATCGCGATGCCGAGACCGCCCGGGGCGCGTTCAACACCCTGGTGGGCACCGTCGGGGACTGCGCGAACGGCTCGGGTGGGCAGCTCTACGTCGGCGACTGGAATGCCGATGACGCCACGCTGCACCTGCGGCCCGGCGGCTGCGGCCGCGACTACCGGATCCTGTCCGTGGCCATGCTGGAGGTCACCTTCTGCGGCTTCGCCCAATCGGTGTCCGACATCGTGATGACGAACCTCGCCGCGAACGTGCCGCGCTAGCCCGCAATCAGCGCGACGTTCGCGCGATGACGGCGCTGCCGAGCACCTCGTCCCCGTCGGGGTCGGGCCGGTACAGCACCAGCGTCTGGCCCGGCGCGACACCGCGCAGCGGGACGCGCAGTCGCACGACCAGTTCGTCGGCGACGAGTTCGGCTACGGCGTCGGCTGTTTCGCCGTGCGCGCGCACCTGAACCGCGCACCCCACCGGGCCCGACGGCGCCACACCCGAGGTGAATACCGGTGCCCGCCCGACCAGTTCGCGGATGTCGAGATCGGCCGCCTCCCCCACCCGCACGGTCGCGGTGTCGGCGTCGATCGCGGTCACGTAGCGCGGGCGACCGTCGGGACCCGGCCCGGCGATGCCGAGCCCTTTGCGCTGGCCGATGGTGAAGCCGTGCACCCCGTCGTGCTCGGCGAGCACCGTCCCGTCGGCGTTGACCACGGCGCCGGGGCGGACCCCGATGCGCGCACCCAGGAAGGCGCGGGTGTCGCCCGACGGGATGAAGCAGATGTCGTGACTGTCCGGCTTTTCGGCGACGGCCAGCCCGCGCCGGGCTGCCTCGGCGCGGATCTGCGACTTGGGGGTGTCACCGATCGGGAACGCCGCGTGGCGCAACTGCTCGGCGCTCAGCACGGCCAGCACATAGGACTGGTCCTTGTCGTGGTCCACGGCGCGGCGCAGTCGCCCGCCGGCAAGGCGGGCGTAATGACCGGTGGCCACCGTGTCGAACCCGAGCGCAACGGCTTTCATCGACAGCGCCGAGAACTTGATCTTCTGGTTGCACACCACGCACGGGTTGGGTGTTTCGCCGCGGGCATAGGACGACACGAATTCGTCGATGACGTCTGACTGGAATTTTTCCGCGAAATCCCACACATAGAACGGTATTCCGAGCACATCGGCGACCCGGCGCGCATCCGAAGCGTCTTCCTTCGAACAGCACCCCCGCGAGCCGGTGCGCAGCGTGCCGGGCGCGCTCGACAGCGCCAGGTGCACGCCCACCACGTCATGTCCGGCGTCGACCATCCGGGCGGCGGCGACCGACGAGTCGACGCCACCGCTCATGGCAGCAAGCACTTTCACTTAGGAAGCCCCCGTAGCGGCCAGCGCCGCTCGACGCGCACGCTCCACCGCCGCGGGCAGCACCCGCAGCACCGCGTCGACGTCGGCGTCAACACTGGTGTGTCCCAACGAGAGTCGCAACGACCCGCGGGCGCTGGTCGGGTCGGCGCCCATTGCGATCAGCACATGCGATGGCTGCGCGACACCGGCGGTGCACGCCGAACCGGTCGAGCACTCGATGCCGTTGGCGTCCAGGAGCATCAACAACGCGTCGCCTTCACACCCACGGAACGTGAAGTGCGCGTTGCCGGGAAGGCGTAGCGGGTCGCGGGCACCGTTGAGGCTGACGTCCTCGATGCCGCCCAGCACCCCGTCGATCAGCCGATCCCGCAACGCCCGCAGCCGGGCACTCTTGACCTCGAGCCCGTCGACCGAGATCCGGGCCGCCGCGGCCATTCCGACCGCTCCGGCCACATCGGCGGTGCCCGAACGGATGTCGCGCTCCTGCCCACCGCCGTGCGCCAGCGGCACGCACGCGACGTCGCGGCGTAGCAGCAGCGCGCCCACGGCCGCGGGACCGCCGAACTTGTGCGCGGTCACGCTCATCGCCGACAGTCCGCTGGCGGCGAAATCGACGGGCAGCTGCCCCACCGCCTGAATGGCGTCGCTGTGCATCGGCACGTCGAATTCGGCTGCGACGGTGGCGAGTTCGGCAGCCGGCATGACGGTGCCGACCTCGTTGTTGGCCCACATGACGGAGACCAGCGCGACGTCGTCGTGGCGGGTGAGCACCTCGCGCAGCGCCGCCGCCGACACCGAGCCGTCGGCCGCGGTCGGTAGCCAGGTCACCTCGGCGCCCTCGTGCTCGACGAGCCAATTCACCGAGTCCAGCACGGCGTGGTGCTCGACCTCGCTGGTGACGATGCGCCGGCGGCGCGGCTCGGCTCCTCGACGGGCCCAGTAGATGCCCTTGATCGCCAGGTTGTCGCTCTCGGTGCCGCCCGCGGTGAAGATGACCTCCGAGGGACGGGCCCCCAGCCTGTCGGCGATCAGCTCACGGGATTCCTCGATGCGGCGCCGCGCCGCCCGGCCGCTGGTGTGCAGCGAGGAGGCGTTGCCCAGCGTGCCCAGCACAGCCGTCATCGCCTCGACTGCGGCGGGGTGCATCGGGGTGGTGGCGGCGTGATCCAGGTAGACCATGACGCGACCCACGATACCGGCCCACCGCTTGGCTCAGGCCACCAGCACGTGCCGTGACCAGCGCACCGGGGCGTTCCGACACCCACCGCCGACTGGCAGCGGCCGGCCAGGCCGCGCCGATCGGTCCCCGGGAGCTGCAGAGACTCGACGTGCACCCGCGCCAGCGTGCGCCGCACGGCGAGCAACCGGCGGATCGAGCCCAGCAGGGTCTCGTCGCCGACGAAGGCCGGCGCCGTCGACGGGCTGCCGTCGACGTGGTGGTAGGTCAGCCGCAGGGGCTGCACCGGCCGGCCGGCGTCGATCGCGGCCTGGAACATGGCCGGATAAAACGCCCCCCGGCCTCGGTGGGATTGTCCGGCTTCTCCTCCGGCCGCTTCCCGGCCGGCATCGTCGCCGGACGAGCCACACCAGGTGGTGCCCTCCGGAAACGCCACGACCGTCTGGCCGGCGCGCAGCCGGCGGGCGACCGCGTCCACCACACCGGGCAGCCGGCGCAAACTGGACCGCTCGATCGGGATGACTTTCAGGGTGCGAGCCACGATCCCGGTCGCCGGCCCGGTAAACATGTCGGCACGGGCGACGAACGACCCGGGCAGCACCGAACCGATGGCGAAGACGTCCAGCCATGAGGTGTGCGGGCTGACCACCAGCACGCCGCGCAGGTTACGAATCGGGTTGCCCGACACCGTTATCCGGATGCCGAAACAGCGCAGCACCAACCGGCAATAGAGGCGCTGCACGCGGGTGCGCCCCGGCAGTGGCATCGCCAGCAGGGGCAGCCCCGGCGCCAGCAGCAGCGCCAGCAGGACACGAAGCGCTACCCGCAGCGCCACCAGCAGCGGCCGGGAGGCGACCGCGTCGCCGGTCCGCACGCAGCCGGCATCGCACGACGCGCGCGGTAGCCAGGGGTGCCCCGTGCCGGCGGGGGTGTTCATCGCTGGGTGCCCGTCGCTGCGCTGGTCATCGCGGATGTGGCCGACACCGATCGAAGTCGCTTCAGGTATCGGGTATCGGCGTGCTGTTTGCCGAGCAGGACGCAGAAGTCGCCGACCCCGAACTCCGGGTCGTGCGCCGGTTCCCCGCACACCCGGGCGCCGAGCCGCAGGTAGCCGCGCATCAGCGCGGGAACCGACGGCCGCGCGGGCGGCGGGATGTCGTCGAGGGCCGTTCCGTCGACGACGACCGGACGGTGTGGCCGCACGTGAAACTGCGGCGGCACCCCGTGACGGCTCAGGACGAAGTCGCGGACGCCGCGCAGCCGACTGCCCGGGGGCTGATCGTCGGGTTCGCCGCCGATGGGCACCGACACGCACCCGGTCACATAGTCATAGCCGTAGCGGTCCAGATAGGCCAGGATGCCGGCCCACATCAGCAGCACCACGCCGCCGTTGCGATGCCCGTCGCGCACCACGGCACGCCCCATTTCCACCAGGGACGGCCGCAACGGGTCGAACGCGCGGATGTCGAACTCCGTGGCGGTGTAGAGCCCGCCGGCCGCGATGGCGCCTGTCGGCGCCAGCATGCGGTAGCAACCCACCAGCTCACCGGTGTCGTCGTCGCGGACCAGCAGATGGTCGCAGAACTCGTCGAAGCTGTCGGCGTCTCGTCGCTGTCCGTCGCCCGCCGGCAGCGCAAAGCCGGCCGTGCTCGTGAACACGTCGTACCGGAGTCGCTGCGCCGCCTCGATCATGTCGGGGTCGGTGGACAGCAACAGGGAGTAGCGCGGTGCGTCCGAAGCGGCTGAAGGGTCGCCCGCCGCACCGCTCGGCTTGTCACTGGGGATGAGGACAGAAGCAATGCTCATGAGACCCAACGTGGCGTAACCGATGAGCTAGTCGGCATCGACGCTGTGACGTGTCGGTGCACGTCAGATGACGAAATGTCGCGAAATGTGGCGAAATCAACGGCCGGAGCCGCGGCGGAACCGATGGTAGGCAAAAGCCCCCGACACCGCAGTGCCGAGGGCTTAAGGCCGAGAACTCAGCCCTTGCGAGCCTTGATCGCGTCGGTCAGCTGCGGAGCGACCTTGAACAAGTCGCCCACCACGCCGTAGTCGGCGATCTCGAAGATGGGCGCCTCTTCGTCCTTGTTGACCGCGACGATGGTCTTGGAGGTCTGCATCCCCGCGCGGTGCTGGATGGCACCGGAGATGCCCAACGCGATGTAGAGCTGCGGCGAGACCGTCTTGCCCGTCTGGCCCACCTGGAACTGGCCCGGGTAGTAGCCGGAGTCGACGGCGGCACGCGACGCGCCGACGGCCGCACCCAGCGAGTCGGCCAGCGCCTCGACCACGCTGAAGTTCTCCGCGCTGCCCACGCCGCGACCACCGGACACCACGATGGTGGCCTCGGACAACTCCGGGCGGTCACCGGCGACCGCGGGCTCGCGGGCGGTGATCTTGGTGGCGTTCTCGGCGGGAGCCGGGACCTCGACGGTGACCTGTTCACCCGCACCGGCCGACGGCTCCGCCTCGACGGCGCCGGCCCGCAGGGTGATCACCGGGGTGTCGCCGTTGGCCTTCGCCTCGACGGTGAACGCGCCACCGAAGATGGAATGGACGGCCTTGGGGCCCTCCTGGACCTCGACCACGTCGACCAGCAAACCGGATCCGATCCGGGCCGCGAGCCGGCCGGCGATCTCCTTGCCGTCGGCGCTGGCGGCCAGCAGCACCGCCGCCGGCGCGTTCGATTCGGCCAGCGCGGCCAGCACGTCGACCACCGGAGTGACCAGGTACTTGTCCACGTCGTCGGACTCGGCGACGTAGATCTTGGCGGCGCCGGCCTCCTTCAGCCCGTCCGCCAGCGGGGCGGCCGTGCCCGGCGCCCCGACCACGACGGCGGAGGGCTCGCCCAGCGCGCGGGCGGCGGTGATCAATTCGGAGGTGACCTTCTTCAGCGCACCTTCGGCGTGCTCCACGAGCACCAATACTTCAGCCATGGGTTATCTCGCTCTTCTCGTCGTAAAGGAACTGGGTCAGATGATCTTCTGGGCGACCAGGTACTTGGCGACCTCGTTACCGCCCTCACCCTCGTCGGTGACCTTCTCACCCGCGGTCTTCGCCGGCTTCGGCGTCGACGACAGGACGGTGGATCCGGCGTTGGCCAGCCCGACCTCGTCGCTTTCGACCCCGATCTCGGCCAAGGTCAGCACCGTGACCTCTTTCTTCTTGGCGGCCATGATGCCCTTGAAAGACGGGAAACGGGGCTCGTTGATCTTCTCCGTGACGCTGACCACGGCAGGCAGCGTGGCCTCGAGGTTGAAGACGCCGTCGTCGGTCTCGCGCTCGCCGGTGACCTTGCCGCCCTCCAGCGACAGCTTGCGCAGGTGGGTGAGCTGCGGCAGGCCCAGGTACTCGGCGATGATGGCCGGCACCGCGCCGCCGGTGCCGTCGGTCGCTTCGTTACCGGCGATCACCAGCTCGGTGCCCTCGATGGTGCCCAGCGCACGGGCCAGGGCCCACCCGGTCTGCACGACGTCGGAGCCGTGCAAGCCGTCGTCCTTGAGGTGGACGGCCTTGTCGGCGCCCATCGACAGGGCCTTGCGGATCGCCTCGGTGGCGCGCTCGGGTCCGGCGGTCAGCACGGTCACCGACCCCTCGACACCGTCAGCGGCTTCCTTCTCCCGGATCTGCAGGGCCTCTTCTACCGCGCGCTCGTTGATCTCATCCAGCACCGCGTCGGCGGCCTCGCGGTCCAGCGTGTAATCGCCATCTGTCAGCTTGCGCTCTGACCAAGTGTCTGGGACCTGCTTAATCAGGACCACGATGTTCGTCATGAGTGTGGTTCGTCCTCCTCGAAGGGGTCCGCAGCGATCGACTGCGAGACCTCGGTACGCGTTTTTCGCAACGCACAGCCGTGTTACTACCCGGTAACTTTGTGCGGTATGCCTTCACACCATAGCGGGTCGCCCAGGCCATATTGCCCGCTCCTCCCCCTCCCGCTGCGCGGGCGGGGTCGTCGCCGGGCGGCAGGTTCTTGCGGCGCGCCTCGCCCTGCGCACGCGGGGCCACCCACCTTCGTGGTTCGCGAATCCGACACTTCGCGTTAGCCTGCCTATGCGATGAGCGCACTGGTCCCTGACGTTCCCCCACGCACCCCCGGCGATACCGCGTCGGCGGGTGACACGGTGTTGACGCTGACCGGCGAGCGCACCATCCCGGGTTTGGACATCGAAAACTACTGGTTTCGCCGCCACGAGGTCGTTTACCAGCGGCTTGCCGAGCGCTGCGTGGGCGCCGACGTGCTCGAGGCGGGATGCGGCGAGGGATACGGCGCCGATCTGATCGCCGACGTCGCCCACCGCGTCATCGCCGTGGACTACGACGAGTCCGCCGTGGCCCACGTCCGTGCCCGCTACCCGCGGGTGAACGTCATGCAGGCGAACCTCGCGCAGCTGCCGCTGCCCGATTCGTCGGTGGATATTGTGGTCAACTTCCAGGTGATCGAGCATCTGTGGGACCAAACACAATTCGTCGTCGAGTGCGCGCGGGTGCTGCGGCCGTCGGGTCTGCTGATGATGTCCACACCCAACCGGATCACGTTCTCACCCGGCCGCGACACCCCGGTCAACCCGTTCCACACCCGCGAACTCAACGCCGGCGAGCTGGCCGAGCTGCTCGTCGGCGGGGGTTTCTCCGACGTCTCGATCAGCGGCTTGTTCCACGGTCCGCGGCTGCGGGAGATGGACGCCCGGCACGGCGGCTCGATCATCGACGCGCAGATCGCGCGCGCCATGGCCGCTGACCCCGGGGCGCCGTGGCCGCCCGACCTGGCGGCGGACGTCGCCGCCGTCACCACCGATGACTTCGACCTGATAGAGAGCGGCACCGGCGCGGCCACCGGCCAGCACATCGACGACAGTCTCGATCTGATCGCAATCGCGGTAGCACCGTGAACTCGAGGCAAGACCGGGTTCCCGGCCTCTTCACCCTGGTTTTGCACACCCACCTCCCCTGGCTTGCCCACCATGGCCGCTGGCCGGTCGGTGAGGAATGGCTCTACCAATCCTGGGCGGCGGCCTACCTGCCGCTGATGCGAGTGCTGAACACGTTGGCAGGCGAAAATCGCCGGTCGCTGATCACGCTCGGCGTCACGCCGGTGGTGAACGCGCAGCTCGACGACCCGTATTGCCTTGACGGCATGCATCATTGGCTGGCGAACTGGCGGCTGCGCGCGACGGAAGCCTCTGCGGCGGCCAGTGTGCGGTCGGTTTCCCGATCGAAATCGGCCGGCTATCAGTCATGTACGCCGGAAGCCTTGCGCGCCTTGGGGGTTCGTGAGGAAGCGGAGGCGCACAGGGCCCTTGAAGACTTCGCCACCCTGTGGCGGCACGGCGGCAGCCCGATGCTGCGCGGCCTGCTCGACGCCGGCACGGTCGAGCTGCTCGGCGGACCGCTGGCCCATCCGTTCCAACCGCTCCTCGCGCCCCGGCTGCGCGAGTTCGCCCTGCGCGAGGGCCTGGCCGACGCGCGGCACCGCCTGGGGACGCGAAACGGGCAAAGCGCCGGGATCTGGGCACCCGAATGCGCTTACGCGCCAGGCCTCGAACATGACTACTCCGCCGCGGGAGTCACGCATTTCATGGTCGACGGCCCGTCGCTGCACGGCGACACCGCGCTGGGCCGGCCCGTCGGCGACACCGACGTGGTGGCTTTCGGGCGCGACCTGCAGGTCAGCTACCGGGTGTGGTCACCGAAGTCCGGCTACCCCGGCCATGCCGCCTATCGCGATTTCCACACCTATGACCATCTCACCGGGCTCAAGCCGGCCAGGGTCACGGGCCGCAATGTGTCCTCGGAGGGCAAGGCGCCCTACGATCCCGAGCGCGCCGACCACGCGGTCGACATCCACGTCGCCGACTTCGTCGACATGGTCCGCAACCGCCTGCTGTCGGAATCCGCGCGCATCGGGCGGCCCGCTCATGTGGTCGCGGCCTTCGACACCGAGCTGTTCGGTCACTGGTGGTACGAAGGCCCGACGTGGTTGGAGCGGGTGCTGCGCGCCCTGCCCGAGGCCGGCGTGCGGGTGGGCACGCTGCACGATGCGATCGCCGACGGCTTCGTCGGTGACCCGGTGGCCCTGCCGCCGAGCTCGTGGGGCTCGGGCAAGGACTGGCAGGTGTGGGCGGGCGACCAGGTCGCCGATCTGGTCCAGCTCAACAACGAAGTGGTCGACACGGCGCTGAGCACCGTCGACAAGGCGCTGTCGCAAACCGCCACGCTGGACGGGGCGATCCCCCGCGACCGCGTCGCCGATCAGATCCTGCGTGAAACGTTGCTCACGGTCTCGAGCGACTGGCCGTTCATGGTGAGCAAGGACTCGGCCGCCGACTACGCCCGGTATCGCGCACACCTGCACGCGCACGCCACTCGCGAGATCGCGGGGGCCCTGGCGTCCGGGCGCCGCGACACCGCGCAGCGGCTGGCCGACGGGTGGAACCGAGCCGACGGACTCTTCGGCGCCCTCGATGCGCGCAGGCTGCCTCGATGAGGCGGACCTTCCCCCGCGAGTGTGCGTGTTTGTACAGCGACACGCCGTGGCAAGCGGCATTTTGCGCACGCTCGCCACAGCTCGAGCGGACCGCGACGTGAAGATCCTGATGGTGTCGTGGGAATACCCTCCGGTCGTCATCGGCGGGCTCGGCCGGCACGTGCATCACCTGTCGACCGCGCTGGCGGCCGCCGGCCACGACGTCGTCGTGCTGTCGCGGCGTCCCACCGGAACCGATCCCCGGAGCCATCCGTCGTCCGACCAGATCAGCGAGGGCGTTCGGGTGATCGCGGCCGCGCAGGATCCGCACGAGTTCACCTTCGGCACCGACATGATGGCCTGGACGCTCGCGATGGGGCACTCCATGATCCGCGCCGGGCTGTCCCTCAAGAAACCGGGCAGCAACCACACGTGGCGTCCCGACGTCGTGCACGCCCACGACTGGCTGGTGGCCCACCCGGCGATCGCGCTAGCCCAATTTTATGACGTACCAATGGTTTCCACAATCCACGCCACCGAAGCCGGCCGGCACTCCGGTTGGGTCAGCGGTGCGCTCAGCCGTCAGGTGCACGCGGTCGAGTCGTGGTTGGTGCGTGAATCCGATTCGTTGATCACCTGTTCGGGGTCAATGACCGACGAGATCGCCGAACTGTTCGGACCCGGGCTGGCCGAGATCACCGTGATCCGCAACGGCATCGAGACGGCGCGGTGGCCGTTCGCGGCGCGGCGTCCACACAACGGGCCGGCCGAACTGCTCTACCTGGGACGCCTGGAGTACGAGAAGGGCGTTCACGACGTCATCGCCGCGCTCCCGCGGATCAGACGCACCCACCCCGGTACCACACTGACCATCGCCGGCGAGGGCACCCAGCAGGGCTGGCTCATCGAACAAGCCCGTAAACACCGGGTGCTCAAGGCAATCCGATTCGTAGGACACCTGGAACACGCGGAGCTGTTGGCCGTCCTGCATCGCGCCGACGCCGCGGTGTTGCCCAGTCACTACGAGCCGTTCGGCATCGTGGCCCTGGAGGCGGCCGCGGCCGGCACTCCCCTGGTGACCTCGAACATCGGCGGTCTGGGCGAGGCGGTGATCAACGGTCAGACCGGCGTGTCGTGCCCGCCCCGCGACGTGGCCCGGCTGGCCTCGGCGATACGCGCCGTGCTCGACGATCCGCACGCGGCGCAACAACGCGCCCACGCCGCCCGCGAGCGACTCACCTCGGACTTCGACTGGCATACGGTGGCCGACAAGACCGCGCAGGTGTACCTGTCGGCCAAACGCGGCGAGCGGCAGCCGCAGGCGCGGCTCCCCATCGTCGAACACGCCTTGCCAGACCGCTAGCGACGTCCCTAACGTCGAGGCATGGGCCTGGACTATTCGAGCGTGGTGCACGCGCCGATCACGGCCGTTTTCGATTGGCATGCCAGGCCGGGTGCGTTTCATCGGCTCTCGCCGCCGTGGCAACCGATGCGGCTGGTCGCCGAGGCTTCCTCCCTCGAGGACGGGCGGGCCACGCTGGCGCTGCCCGGCGGTTTGCGCTGGGTCGCCGTCCATCAGCCGGACGGCTACGACCCACCGCGCCAGTTCGTCGACACCATCGGTGGCGAAGGCCTGGCCACACTGCCGGCGCGAATAGCGGTGCGCTGGCGCCACACCCACGAGTTCGAAGACATCGGCGACAACCGCACCCGGGTGATCGACCGAGTCGACACCGGGGTGCCCGGGTCGCTGTTGCGCCCCATGTTCGACTACCGGCACCGTCAGCTGGCCGATGATCTAGCCGCGCACCTGCTGGCCGCCCAGAACGGCCTGAAGCCACTGACCATCGCCGTCACAGGGTCGTCAGGGCTGGTCGGTTCGGCACTGACCGCCTTTCTGCGCACCGGCGGGCATCGCGTCATCCAGCTGGTCCGGCGCAGCGCACGCGGTGACGATGAACGACGGTGGAACCCAGACGATCCCAACCCGCAGTTGTTCGCGGGAATAGACGCGGTCATCCATTTGGCGGGCGCCTCCATCGCCGGCCGGTTCACCGCCAAGCATCGGAATGCCGTCCGGGACAGCAGGATTGAGCCCACTCGGCGGCTCGCTGAACTGCTCGGCCGTAGCGACCCGCGGCCGGCCGTCCTGATTTCGGCGTCGGCGATCGGCTATTACGGCTACGACCGTGGCGATGAGACGCTCGCCGAGGACAGCGATCGCGGTGATGGATTTCTGGCCGACGTGGTGGCGGAGTGGGAGGAGGCGACCACGCCCGCCCGGCAGGCGGGGCTACGCGTGGTGCTGGTGCGCACCGGCATCGTCCAATCGCCGCGCGGCGGCACGCTGAAGCTGCTGCGCCCGCTGTTCAGCGCCGGACTGGGGGGTCGGCTGGGCAACGGGCGACAATGGCTGTCCTGGATCGGTATCGACGATCTCCTCGACGTGTATCACCGTGCGCTGTGGGACACGACGCTGTCGGGTCCCGTGAATGCCGTTGCGCCGCACCCGGTCCGCAACAGCGAGTACACGTCGGCCTTGGCCGCGGTGCTGCGCCGGCCGGCGATGTTGCCGGTGCCGTCCCTGGGCCCACGTCTGTTGCTGGGCGGGCAAGGCGCCCGCGAACTGGTGTGCGCGAGTCAGCGAGTGGCTCCCCGCAAGCTCGTCGCGGCCGGGCACCGGTTTCGTCAACCCGATCTGGATCGGGCGCTGCGTCACCTGTTGGGGCGCACCGGCTGACGATGCGGTGGGCTACTCATCGGCTTTTCTGCCGTCACGGCTCTGCCTATATGCGCGGGCGCGTAGATCGGCGAGCCACCGCGGGCGCAGGCTCAAGCCGGGTGCGGTGTTGACCACCGGATCAAACGACACGTCTTGATGTCGTTCCGGATCGACCGCGGTCGTCAGCGTCAAGTGGGCTAATGGCGTGAAATCACCGCTGCCGCAAGCCTGGTCGAGTGCGATCTCGATCTTCCCGCGCTCGAGGCGCTCGCGGATGCTGTCCAGCGACAAGCCGGTGCCGCCGATGTCGTCCGGAGTTCGGGCTCGAAGCCACCAATTGTTGCCCTGGAAGTGCGACGGCATCAGCGTGGTCAGGGTCTGACCGCTCCACGACGCGGTCGGCCGCAGCGTCACCGCACGGGACAGCACCCCGGATCCCGACGAGACCAGCAATATGTCCCAGGGCGTGTCCGCGGGATCCGGAGGGGGTAGCCGGAAAGCCAGGCCGATGAAGTCGGGCAGCGGCCCGGGCGTGCCGCTGGCCTTGGACACTCGGGCAACGATGTCCGACGAAGGCATCGGCAAGCCCTGGCCCACGGGGGCGACGCGTTCGATGAATCCTTCCGCCAGCACGCCGATGGGATGAAAGATTCGCTTGCCCCGGATCGCGGAGCCCCACTGGAACGGCATCGCCACAAGATCTAAAACGCTCACCGGCGGCGAGTTCCCGTTCTGCGTCGGCGGAAACACGCCGGGCATCACTGCCTGCTGCGGGCGGCAGGAAAGTTACGGCACCGCAAAGGCGCGAGCGCCGTTGTGCCAGTTGATCATGCGTAGAGCAGGCAACTGTTGCTGCGCGCCGGTGGAGTGGCTGTCGATGTAGACCTGCGCCATGACCGCCTGCCACGATTCGAACTGGGGCGAGGACCTGAACATTCCCTCGTAGAGCCCCACGATGACGGCCTTGTTGTCGTCGGTCAGGGCGTAAACCGGGCCCCCGAAGTCACGACCGTCCACCACCATGTCGGCGATGGCGAAACGGCCGTTGGTGACCATGCCGACGGAGCCGCAGCGTTGCCCGGTCGAGCGGCGCAGCTGACACACGGGCAGGCCCGGCTGCGCGCGCAGCCCGGGCGTGGATCGCAGCCGGCGGCCCGTGGGCAACACATCCGAGGCCGTGACATTACCTGCGAGAGCGATGACTTCGTATTCCGCCGGCGGCATCGAGGTGTCCGCGGGCGAATCCGTGTCGACCTGCCGTCGGCCGAGTACCACGTCGCCGATCGGCTTGCGGTCGCGGTCGGTCACCGTCGGCTGCCCACCGTCGCATTGGCCGCTGGTCAGGGCGACCCGGAGCCGCGGCTCGACCATTCCGAGCATGCACACCGTGTTGCCCTGGCGAATCTCCATTCCCGGAAACACCGTCACTCCTGGGTCGGCGCCGGCCCATCCCGGCGTGCCGATCAGAATCATCGTGGCAGCGGGTGCGACCGCTAACCGGCACCAGCGGCGGGCGAGCTTTTCCATTGGGCCGCACCACCCCTCGCGTCCGTCAAGGGATTCGTCGCGTTTGATACGTGGCCCGGGTATACCCGCCGGCCGCGCGGCCAAACGCGCTTTCATCACTGGATTCACCAGCGGCCGGGCCGCCGCTGCCCACCGGCCAAAAAACGAAACTCTGCGACTCAGCGCTGGCGTCGGCGCTAGGCTGCTGTCAGGTTGAGTTCACAGCTGCGTCTCTAGCGGGAGCGGTGTGCAAACACTGGTCACTCCCCTCTCACCACCACCGACAGGCGCCGCAATGGCCCCTCCTCACTCCGCGAATTCGGCGGGCCACCATGACCCCGCACGCTGTCGCCCCATGGCCCAATTCGGCAGGGCACACGTGTTCGTCTATGCGCGCTGCCTCGCCACGGTGGTGCGCATCGACGGCGAGATCGATGCCTCGAATGCAAAAGACCTCGCCGAAGCCATCCGCAGCTTCGCCCTGCTCAAGACCCCAATTGTCGTCGATTTGAGCCGGCTGCGCTTCATCAGCGTCGAGGGCTTTCGGGCGCTGCTGTTCGTCAACGACGAGCTCCGCAAAGCCCGCGTGCACTGCAGCGTGGTCACCGGCACGGCGCTCCGGCCGCTGCTGCGCATCGTGCACCACAACAGGTTGGCGACCACCGACTCGATACCGGAAGCCTGTCAAGGCATAGACGACATCCTTCGAGCGCGGCCAAGGTTCCTCTCCGACCTGCCTCGGCTTCGACAGCCGCGAAGCCAGGTCAGCCGCAGCGCCGCTTCGTGATCCGGCCTCCTTAACGACTGCACGAGTTGGCGTTCCGGCCCGTCGCTCGATTCCACCGCGGGTGTTGGCGCGGCAAGGGCGGCGGTCGCCGCTGCGGCCTGCGGGGGTTGAGCTTCAGAAAATGAATGTTTAACTTATTGAACAATGTGGTATGTCGCACCGGGCGGCGCTGGGCGGGGCCTGGCGGCTCGCGCTGTGGTTTGCCCGCCTCCTCGGCGGGTATGACAGCGTGTGCCGGGGTCGCGGGCCCGGGCATTCCAGGCCGTCCGGGAGGGAGCGCTTGGGCAACATGGAAGCTTTGTCAATTTCGCCCGCTGCCGCGTCACCGCCGCCGGCCATGGGCTGTTCGGGCACCGACGACTTCGGCGAGTGGCGGTCGAACGTCCGGAGGATGGTTTTGGTCGAGGTCGCCGACTTCGTCGCCGAGCGACGCGCCGCCGAACTGGACGGGGCGGGTATCGAAGCGGTAGGCGACATCCTGGCCGACTTCGTCTCCGGCGGTAAATGCCTGCGGTCGACGTTCACGTACCTGGGCTGGCTGTGCGGTGCGCCGCCTGACCCCGCAGCGTTGCGGGCCGCGGCGAGTTTTGAGTTGGTGCACGCCTTCGCGCTGCTGCAAGACGACGTCATGGACGGCTCCGACGTGCGGCGCGGCCGCTCGTCGGCGCATCGGCAATTCGGGCAGTGGCACCGGGAGCGCGGATTACCCGGCCCCTCACGGCGATTCGGCGAGTCGGCCGCGATCCTGCTCGGAGATCTGTGCCTGATCTGGGCCGAGCAGATGCTGCGCGACAGCGGAATCGACCACCGACGGCTGCAGCGGGCCTGGCCGCGCTATGACGCGATGCGCACCGAGCTCGCCGTGGGACAGTTCGCCGACCTGACCAACGACGCGCGGCAGGCGCCCGGGCTGGAATTCGTGCTCGACGTGGCACGGCGTAAATCGGGCAACTACACGGTGCGCCGGCCGCTGGAGATCGGGGCGGCCATGGCCGGCTGCGACCCTCGCACGCTGTCCCAACTGGGAAGCTACGGCCGCGCCGTCGGCGAGGCGTTCCAGCTCCGCGACGACGTGCTCGGCGTCTTCGGATCCCCCGCGGTGACGGGAAAGCCCGGCGCGGGAGATCTGCTCGAGCGCAAGGCAACCAGCGTCGTGGTGACCGCCCACCAGCTGGCCGACCCGTCGACCCGCCGTGAACTCACCGAGCTGGCGAATCGTGAAGCCCTCGGGGACGACGCGATCGACAGGTGGAAAACGCTGATCATCGAGACCGGAGCCGTGGGGCTGATCGAACAGATGATCAGCGACCGCGTCGCTTCCGCGCGTGCCCACCTCGGCGACTCGACGATCGAGGAACCCGTTCGCATCGCGCTGGCCGGAATGGCCGCGGCCTGTACGGATCGCGCCGTATGAGTAACACCGATTCGGGAGCACGCTGACCATGCGGACCATCGAAGGACGCACCGACCACGTCGTGGTGATCGGCGCCGGGCTGGCCGGCCTGTCCGCGGCGCTACACCTGGCCGGTCGGGGGCGCACGGTCACGGTGGTCGAGCGTGAACCGTGGCCGGGCGGGCGCGCCGGCCGCCTCGACGTCGACGGGTACCGGATCGACACCGGGCCAACGGTGCTCACCATGCCGGACATCATCGACGAGACGTTCGCGGCCGTCGGCGAGACCCGGTCCGACCGGCTGGAGCTGCTGACGGTCGATCCCGCCTACCGCGCCGTGTTCGCCGACGGCTGCGCGCTCGATGTGCACAGCGATGCAGAGCGGATGGCCGACGCGATCGCCGAGTTCGCCGGCTCCGGGCAGGCGGCGGGCTACCGGCGGCTACGGGAGTGGCTGACGAGGTTGTACCGCACCGAATTCGACGGGTTCATCGGCGCCAATTTCGATTCCCCGCTCTCGTTGCTCACGCCGCAGCTGGCGCAGCTGACGGCGATCGGCGGCTTCCGCAAATGGGACCGCATGGTCAAGCGGCACATCAGCGATCCGCGGCTGCAGCGGATCTTCACCTTTCAGTCGCTGTATGCCGGGGTGGCGCCGCGTGACGCCCTGGCGGTCTACGCGGTCATCGCCTACATGGACACCATCTCGGGTGTGGTGTTTCCGCGGGGCGGCGTGCGCGCGCTGCCGGACGCGCTGGCCGCAGCGGCCGCCGATGCCGGTGTCCGATTCTGTTACGGCGCAACCGTGACCGCGCTCGAACAATCCGGCGGTCGGGTCAGGGCCGTACTCACCGAACAGACCGGGCGCATCTCGTGCGATGCGGTGGTGCTGACCACCGAACTGCCCCAGACCTACGTGCTGCTGGGCCGCACACCGCGTCGCGCCGTGCGGCTGCGAGCCTCACCGTCGGCGGTGGTGGTTCACCTGGGTTGTCCCGCGGTTGCTCCCGACACCGCCCACCACACGATCCTGTTCGGCGAGGCATGGGATCAGACCTTCACCGACATCATCCGCGACGGCCGAGTCATGGCCGATCCGTCGCTACTGGTGACCCGCCCGACGGCCGGCGACCCAGCGCTGGCTCCCGAGGGACGCGATCTGCTCTATGTCCTGGCCCCGGCGCCGAACCTGGAACGTGGCTCCATCGATTGGTCACGGGCCGGCGCCGCCTACGCCGACACCCTCATCGCACACGTCGCGGACCGGCTGCTGCCCGGATTGGGGCAAGACGCAACGATTCTCGACGTCGTCACCCCCGCCGACTGGGGTCGTCAGGGTATGGCGGCCGGCAGCCCGTTCGCCCTGGCCCACACCTTCGGCCAGACCGGCCCGTTCCGCCCGGCCAACATGGTCCGCGGCATCGACAACGCGGTGCTCGCCGGGTCCTCGACGGTGCCCGGCGTCGGCGTGCCGACGACCCTGATTTCCGGGCGCCTCGCCGCGGACCGCATCACCGGCGCCGCCAGGTGCTCAACCGCCCACCTCGACATGAAAGCCGGTTCGCCATGATGCGCAGCGAATTGGCCGCGGCCGGAATCGACGATCCACGGCTGCGCGAGGGATATCGCCAGTGCCGGGAACTCAATGCCGCCCATGGACGCACCTTCTTCTTGGCCACCCGGCTGCTCGCGCCCGACCAACGGCCGCCCGTGCACGCGCTGTACGGCTTCGCCCGCTACGCCGACGACATCCTCGACGACCTCGATCAGCAGACAGACATTTCCAGTCGTGGCCGACGGCTGCAACAACTGTCCGAGCGCTTCCTCTCCGACGGCGCTCACCTCGACGATCCGCTGGTGGCGGCGGTGACCCACACCGTGCGGCGCTACCAGATCAGCGCCGGTCTCTTCGAGGACTTCCTGACGTCGATGCGAATGGACCTCACGGTCACCGACTATCCCGACCGCAAAGCGCTCAACCTCTACATGCGGGGCTCCGCGGAAGCGATTGGGCTGCAAGTACTCCCGATCCTGGGGACCGTGACGCCGGTCGAGGAGGCCGCGCCCTACGCCGCGGCGCTGGGCCGGGCCTTCCAGCTCACCAACTTCCTGCGCGATGTCGACGAGGATTTGGTGCGCGGCCGGGTCTACCTGCCGGCCGACGAACTCGCCGCCGACGGGGTCGATCGAGAGCTGTTGGCGTGGTGTCACACGCACCGCCGTACCGACCCCCGGGTGCGCCGCGCCCTGGCTGCCCAGCACGAAATTGCCCGTCAGACTTATCGATTCGCCGCGGCGGGAATCGCCACCCTCGCGCCTCGCTCACGGCCGTGCGTGGCAACGGCGGCCGCCCTATACGCAGAGATCCTGGACTGCATCGAAAAAAGCGAGTTCGCCGTTTTCGACCGCCGGGCCACCGTGGGCAAGGCTCGACGGCTTCGAGTCGCCGGTGCGGGACTGATACGGTCGTGGCGGGCGCGAAATGGCGAGCGGGACGATGTCAACTCGGGGGCCGCATGAGCGATCGGTGGCAATACCTTGGGGTGCTGGCCGCATGCCTGCTGATCACCGCGCCACTGGAGACGTGGGGACCCGGCGTCTACCGACAATGGCGACGCTTCCTCAAGGCGGTACTTCCGGTCGCCGCGGTGTTCCTGGTTTGGGATGAGATCGCCATCGCCGCACACGTGTGGACCTACGATGGCGCATACCTCAGCGGCCTGAGCATCCCGTTTCGGGTCCCGATCGAGGAGGTGCTGTTCTTTCTCGTCATTCCGGCATGCGCGCTGCTGACCTACAACGCCGTGAGCGCCATCCTGGCAAAGGTGCACCGGCGATGACCGGCCTTGGCTACACCGTACCGGCCGCACTGGCGGTCTTGATCGTCTGCGCACTGGAAGTTGCGGTGCTGCGAACCGGGCTCTTCCGCCGGCCGGGCTACTGGCTGTCGATGCTGATCGTGCTGGGATTTCAGATCCCGGTGGACGGATGGCTGACGAAGCTCAGCTCGCCCATCGTCATCTACGACGATCGGCAGCTGAGCGGGCTGCGCTTTCCGTTCGACATTCCGGTCGAAGATTTTCTGTTCGGCTTCGCGTTGGTCACCGCGGTGCTGCTGCTTTGGGAACGGCAACGTGCGCGTCGGTGATGCGGGGCCCGCCCCCGTCGACCTGGCAGCCGCGTTCGACGCGGGCGCCGCGGCCTACGATCGGCTGGTCGGTGCCAGCCCAGGCTACCACCAGCAGCTGCTGTTGTCGGCGCGCCGGATGCGGATTCCGGCCCGCGGCAAGGGCTTACGGTTGCTCGATGCCGGGTGCGGAACGGGCGCGTCGACGGCGGCCCTGCTCGCCGTCGCGCCCGAAGCCGACATCGTCGCCGTGGACGCGTCGGGCGGGATGCTCGATGCGGCGCGCGCGAAGGACTGGCCCGCGAAGGTGCGCTTCGTCCACACTCCCGTCGAACAGCTGGCGGAGCATGGGATCACCGGGCCGTTCGACGGCATCCTGGCCGCCTACCTGATCCGCAACCTCGCCGACCGCGACGACCAACTGCGCAGGTTCCGCATGCTGTTGCGCCCGGGCGGCACCCTGGCGGTGCACGAGTATTCGGTGCGCGACTCCCGCGCCGCCACCCGCATCTGGCACGCGGTCTGTTGGGGCATCATCATCCCGTCCGGGTGGTGGCGCACCCGCGACACCGCGCTGTATCGCTACCTGTGGCGCAGCGTGCTGGGGTTCGACGGCGCCGCGCGGTTCCGGACCCGCCTCGCCGACGCCGGCTTCACCGCCGTGCACAGCGAGACCATGCCCGGCTGGGAAGCCAACATCGTGCACACCTTCCTGGCGGATGCGCCGTCATGACCGCGCCCACCGATCGTCGCCGCCGAACATTGCCCGCACCAACGGGATTGTCTGACGCCGCTGCGCTACCGTCGCGCCCCCGGGTCGCCGTCATCGGCGGCGGGATCGCGGGCCTGACAGCCGCCACCGGACTGGCTGAGCGCGGCGTGGCCGTCGACGTCATCGAACGCGAGCACTACCTCGGCGGTCGGGTCGGCGGCTGGACCGAGCACGACGACGGCGTCGACCTCGCGATGAACCGCGGCTTCCACGCGTTCTTCCGGCAGTATTACAACCTGCGCGCCCTGCTGAGACGGATTGATCCGCGATTGCGGATGCTCACTGCCGTCGAGGATTACCCGCTCATCGACGGCGCGGGACGGCGCGACAGCTTCCGCGGACTACCGCGCACCCCGCCGTGGAACGCCGTCGTCTTCGCGGCCCGCAGTCCGACGTTTCGGCTTCGCGATTTCATCCGCATCAACGCCCGCGCCGCCGCGCCACTGGCCGCGGTGTCGGTGCCCGGCACCTACGAGCGCCTCGACCACACCGACGCTGCGGCGTTCCTCGAGGACATCCGATTCCCCGAGGCCGCACGGCATCTGGCGTTCGAGGTGTTCTCCCGCAGCTTCTTCGCCGATCCGTCCAGGCTGTCCGCGGCGGAGTTGGCGACGATGTTCCACATCTACTTTCTGGGATCGGCCGAAGGCCTGATCTTCGACGTCCCGCGCGCGAATTACGACAGCGCGTTGTGGCAGCCCTTGTGCGGTTACCTCGAAGGGCACGCGGTGCGGTTTCGGCTCGGCACCAGCGCCCTGAGCATCGACGCGGACCCAGCGAGCGGCTTTCGCGTGCACACCAATTCCGACGGGCAGCTCGACGTCGATGCCGTCGTGCTGGCCACCGACGTCGCGGGTTTGCAGCGGATCGTTGCCGCATCGAGTTGCCTGGGCACCGATGACTGGCGAGCCCAGATCTCGCGGCTGCGCACCGCGCCGCCGTTCGCCGTGCACCGGCTCTGGCTCGACCGTCCCGTCTCGGCGCGACGGCCGGCGTTTCTGGGCACGGCCGGGCACAAGCCATTGGACAACATCAGCGTGTTGGAACGCTACGAATGCGAGGCCAGCACGTGGGCGCGCGCGCAGCACGGTTCCGTGGTCGAATTGCATTCCTACGCGCTAGATTCGGCGCCGTCACGCGCCGCCGCGCTGCGCCAGCTGCACACGGTGTACCCGGAAACAGCGGCAGCACAGATCGTTCACGAGCGGCTGCTGCACCGCAGCGACTGCCCGCTTTTCGCGCCGGGCACTTATCCGGACCGCCCCGCGGTGATCACCCCGACGCCGGGCCTGGTGTTGGCCGGCGACGCCATCCGGATCGACCTGCCGGTGGCGCTGATGGAGCGCGCCGCCACCACTGGCTGGCGCGCCGCCAACCAACTGCTGCAACGCTGGGGACTGGCCGGACACCCGTTGTCCACGGTGCCCACCCAGGGCCGCTCACCACTGCTGCGATGGCTTGCCACCCGCGAGAGAGCCACCCGCCGATGAATGTCCGCGGCCAGCTGCAAAACCTGCGGGCACGGTCCAAAGACTGGCCCCTGCAGGTGATCCCGCGCGTGTTGTGGGCCGATCAGCGCCCGACCTATCGTGACGCACAACCCGCCATCATCGAGGCCGCGCTGCGACGCTCCCAGCACAGACCCACCGGCAACTGGTATGCGTTCGCCGCCAGCCGCCAGCTGGTCGGCGGCCGGCCGTTCGGCGCGCGTGTCGCCGGCGTCGAGGTCGTCGCCTGGCGCGACGAGCAGCACCGGCTGTGCGTGGGACCACGCAGCTGCCCGCATCTGGGGGCCGACCTCGCCACCGGCAAGGTACACCGGGGCGCGCTGGTGTGCCGGTGGCACGGGCTGACCCTGGACGGGCGCGCCCGTGAATTCGGTTGGAGCCCACTACCCGGTCACGACGACGGCACCCTGGTCTGGGTGCGGCTCGATGCGGTCGGACGGGAGGCGCCACTGGAGCTTCCGGTCATTCCGGACCGCCCGACCGGCGACACGCTGGCCGCCGTCGCTCGCATGGATGGCGTCTGCGAGCCGATCGACATCATTGCCAACCGGCTCGATCCGTGGCACGGCGCATGGTTTCACCCGTATTCGTTCACCCGCCTCGAGGTGCTCACCACGCCGACCGAGCACGCCGATCGCTTCTTGGTGGCGGTGACCTTCCGGATGGGACGGCTGGGGGTGCCCGTCGTCGCGGAGTTCAGTTGCCCGGAGGCCCGCACGATCGTCATGCGCATCGTGGATGGCGAGGGGTCGGGCAGCGTCGTCGAAACCCATGCCACCCCAATCGGTTTAGGCCTCGATGGCCGTCCCCGCACCGCCGTCCTGGAGGCCACCATCGCGCATTCGGGGCGGCCCGGGTTCAAGCGGGCCTCTCGGCTGGCGCCGCTGATCACACCGCTCATGCGCGTCGCGTCCAGCAGGCTCTGGCGCGACGACCTCGCCTACGCCGAGCGCCGCTATCAGGTACGCCGCGGTGCCGGATAGCGAGGCGCAGCGTTCATCTCTGATTCCGGCCCTTCCTTGCGGTCGGCCGACCGCTTCCACACCGCCCACAGCAACCCCGCAAGCAGGACCGACGACACGATCACCGTGGGCCACAGGGCCAGCTGGGCAAGCCACAACCATCGTTGCAGGCGCAGCACTTTGCGCTCCGCACGGCGCAGACGTTGCGATGTTTCGATCACAGTCATCGCGCATCTGATACCCGGGACGCGCCCGTTCAAACCGCCGCGGTAATGACAGCCCCTTAACGAGGGTGCCGTAGGCTGATGGCCGCCGACCGGACCGGAAACGCTGGTCGGCGTATCTGGCAAGAAGGATGCGGGTAGTGACCAAGCGCGCCGCCGCTGATCGGCGAATGGATCGAGCCGAACTCGAGAAGTTGATGTCGGCCGACATGCGCGCGATCACCGCGCAATCCGACCGCATCGGCCGCCACTTCGCTCGCCAAAACGACGTCAGCGGCACCGACTTTCACGCCCTCCTGCACATCATGGTCGCCGAGACCGCCGGGACGCCGTTGACCCCGGCTCAATTGCGTCGGCGTATGGACGTTTCACCGGCCGCGATCACCTATCTGGTGGACCGCATGATCGAGGCGGGCCACGTCCGGCGCGAACCCGATCCGCAGGATCGCCGCAAGACGCTGCTTCGCTATGAGAAACCGGGGATGGCGCTGGCTCGTTCGTTTTTCACACCCCTTGGCGCAGAGCTGCGCACCGCCCTGACCGACCTGCCCGACCGCGACTTGACGGCGGCCCACCGAGTCTTCGTGGCGATGATCGAGGCGATGGCCACGTTCGAATCCCGGCTCACCGCAACAACTCCCAAGACGATTTCGGCCACCGAGAGTAAACGCACCGCGGCAAAAAGCCGACGCAGTGCGGGAACGGCGAGCCGTCAGCCGAGATGACGGCCACGTCGCGCGAAACTACGGCACGGGGACGAGGTCGACGTCGCGCAGACCTGCAAGGCTTGCGGCGCCACAGCCGTGCAAACAGACCCGAAGCTCGTCGATGAACGGCTGCAGCCAATCCACCACGGCGGCGGTCGATTCGATCGCGGGCGGCAGCAGCGGCCGGGCCACCGCCACGACATCGGCGCCCAGTGCGATCGCCTTGGCCGCATCCATCCCGGTGCGAATGCCACCGGAAGCCACCAACGGGATCTGGGGTAGCACCTCGCGCACCTCCACGACCGCACGCGCGGTGGGGATTCCCCAGTCGGCCAGGTCCGGATAACGCAATTCGCCGTAGCGCACGAACTGTTCGACCCGCGACCACGACGTGCCGCCGGCACCCGCCACGTCGATTCCGGCAACCGGAGGTTTACCATCGGCCCCAAGTAGCTCCGCGGCAGCAGCGCGACCGATCCCGTGGCCGACCTCTTTGAGCAACACCGGATAGCCGATGGCGTCGGCCGCCTCTCGCAGCCGGACCAGCGAACCGGAGAAGTCGGTGTCGCCGTCGTGTTGCATCGCTTCCTGTAGCGGATTGGTATGCACGGCCAGCGCATCCGCACCCACCCGGTCGAGGGCCTTCGCCAGGTCCGGTACGGCCGTCTTCGCCAGTTGAGACAGACCGATGTTGCCGAACAGCAAGACATCTGGCGCGGCATCGCGAACCGTGAAGCTGTCCGCGGCGCGCTCCCCCAGCGCATCGTCCAGCATGATGCGCTGCGAGCCGAGCATCATGCCGACGCCCAGCTGTTGAGCGGCTGCGGCCAAATTCCGGTTGATCGTCCCGGACAACTCGGCGCCTCCGGTCATCGCGCCGATGAGTATCGGATACCGCAGGTTGACGCCGAAAAACGTGGTGGACAAGTCGATGTCACCCAGGCTCGTCTGAGTGAGGGCGTTATACGGCAATTGGTAGCGGTCCAGGCCGGTGGTGACACCGTCGTAGCCGACCGGCTCGCCGAGACAGACATCGATGTGCCGCCGTTTACGGTTCTTCATCGCGCCCCGGTCGGCGGTCATCGCCGGTAAGCCCTCGCGTACATAATGTCCATAGTGCCCCTATGCGCATCGCCGGCGCGACCACGTGGCGATGCGTCATTTCAATTGATTGATGTTTAACAAACTGAAAGGCTTGTGTTCGTGGTGTGGGAACCCTTGGCCAGCGCGGTGACCGGTCGGCGCTCGTGGCTGCTCGCACTGGTCACGGTGCTGCTGGGCATCGGCTTCGTGGTGCTCATCGGCGGGAACGCCGCGGCAGGTCAGCCGCCGCAACCGCTTCCGAACGACTCCGACTCGGCACAGGTGAACACGCTCGCCCGACAGTTTCCCGGCGGTGACCGCGCCCCGCTGATCGTGGTGGTCAGCCGCGCCGATGGTGCGGTGCTCGGCCCTTCCGACATCGGCGCCGCACAAGCGGCCCGCGATCGGGCACTGGCCGCCGCGCCACCCGGCGCGAATGCCGATGCCGCGCCGATCCTGCCGTCGAAGGACGGAATGGCCGTCCTGGGCGTCGTGCCGATCAGCGCCGACCTGTCGGGGCTCGCCCTCGGCGACACGGTCACCGCACTGCGCACGGCCGCGGCGGCGGGCCTGCCTGCGGATCTGCGGGTTCACGTCACCGGCGGCCCGGCGTTCGGCGCCGACATTGCCGGCGCCTTCACCAACGCCAACATCACCCTGCTGGCGGTGACGACGTCGGTGGTGGCGCTGCTGCTGATCGCCACCTACCGGTCCCCGGTGCTGTGGCTGGCCCCGTTGTTGGTCGTCGGATTCGCCGATCGGGTCGCCGCGGCGGTCGGCACGGCGGTGGCGTCGTTGACCGGGTTGAGCTTTGACGGCGCCACGTCCGGGATCACCAGCGTGCTGGTGTTCGGGGCGGGCACCAACTACGCGCTGTTGTTGATCTCTCGGTATCGCCAAGAGCTTCGGCGCCATTCCGGGCACCGCACCGCCCTGCGTCACGCCGTGCGCAGGGCAGGGCCGGCCATCGTCGCCAGCAACGCCACCGTGGTGCTGGCGCTGCTCACGCTGCTGTTCGCCGCCACCCCGAGCACGCGCAGCCTGGGCGCGCTGGCGGCGTGCGGCCTCGTGGTCGCCGCGGTTTCGGTGCTGGTGATCCTGCCGCCGTTGCTCGCCGCGTGCGGCCGGCGGTTGTTTTGGCCGTTCATTCCGCACGCCGGGGACGACGCCACCCTGGATTCCGGCGCCTGGCATCGGGTCGCGGAACGGGTGGTGCGCCGCCCCGCGCTGGTCGCGGTGGTCGCGATCGCGGTCCTGGGAGCCCTGGGCGCCGGCTTGTGGGGAACCCGGATCGGGTTGTCGCAGACCGAGCAGTTTCGCGTGCACGCGGATTCGGTGACCGGTTACGACGTTGTGGCCGAGCACTTTCCGGCCGGTTTGGCCAACCCGACGCTGGTCGTCGCCCCCACCGCCCACGCTTCGTCCGTACAGCGGGCAATCGGGGCCACTCCCGGCGTTGCCTCGGTGACCGAGTCCGGCCGATCGGCATCGGGGCTGACGAAGTGGTCGGTGGTGATCGACGCACCGCCGTCATCCAATCAGGCGTTCGGCATCGTTGCCGCACTGCGGGATTCGACACGGGACGCCGGCCCCAACGCGCTGGTGGGCGGCGCCGACGCGCAGGCCCTAGACATTCGGGATGCGGCCACGCATGACCGCGTGCTGCTGATCCCGGTGATCCTGGCGGTCATCCTGGTCGTCCTCGCCGTGTTGCTGCGATCCGCCCTTGCGCCACCGACCCTGCTGGCCGCAACGATCCTGGGCGCGCTGGCCGCACTGGGCATGGGCGGCTGGGCCAGTATCCACGTCTTCGGCTTTCCGGCGCTGGACAACACCACCCCGCTGTTCGCGTTCCTGTTCTTGGCCGCCCTCGGAGTGGACTACACCATCTTTCTGGTCACCCGCGCCCGCGAGGAGGCCGCGCGGGGCGGCGCCCGCGATGGGATGGTGCGCGCCGTCTCGGCGACCGGCGGTGTCATCACTAGCGCGGGAATCGTTTTGGCCGCCGTGTTCTGCGTGCTCGGGGTGCTGCCGTTGATCGTCCTGACCCAGTTGGGGATCATCGTCGGCCTAGGCATCCTGCTCGACACCTTCGTGGTGCGCACGCTGGTCATCCCGGCATTGTTCGCCCTCATCGGCGACCGGATCTGGTGGCCCGACAGCCCTTCCCACACCGAACCCGTTGAGCAACAAGCGGATCAGGCCCGACGAGAACGGAGCACACCGTGAACAAGTCGATATTGGGCGGAACCGCCCTGGCCGTCGCCGCGGCCGCCGGCGCAGGCAGCGTCGCCAGCGCCGACGCCGCCTCGCGGTGGTATTCACGGCTTCGCAAGCCCGCATACCAGCCGCCCCGCGCCGCCTTTCCCACCGTGTGGACGACGCTCTACGTGGACATCGCGGCCACGTCGGCGGTGGCCATCGACCGGTTGCGCACAACCGGGCGGCAGGACAAGGCGCGTAGCTACGCCGCGGCGCTGGCGGTGAATCTGCTCCTCAACGCCGGGTGGAGTTGGCTTTTCTTTCGGCACCACAAGCTCGGCGCGGCCGCGGTCGGCGCCGCGGCGCTGACGGCCAGCAGCGCCGACCTGGTCAGACGCACCGCCGAGGCCACCCCGCGGGGCGGGCTGGCGTTACTGCCCTATGCGCTGTGGTGCGGCTTTGCGACCGTCCTGTCCACCCACATCTGGCGGCTCAACCGTTAGGGCGGTCGAATAATGCCCGCGCTGTTGTGGTTTCGCCGCGATCTGCGGTTGCGCGATCACCCGGCGCTGGTCGCCGCGGCCGAGTCCGACGAGGTGCTCGCCTGCTTTGTGCTCGATCCGCGGTTGGAAAGCTCGTCGGGACAGCGCCGGCTGCAGTTCCTGGGTGACTCACTGCGGCGAGTACGCGACGACCTGGACGGCAGGCTGCTCGTCGTCCGCGGGCAGCCCGACACACAAATCCCCCGCATCGCCAAGGAGATCGGCGCGTCGTCGGTGCACATCTCCGAAGACTTCGCACCGTTCGGCAAGCGCCGGGACGCACGGGTGCGGGCCGCATTGGGCGCGGTCCCGCTGGTGGCGACGGGTTCGCCGTATCTCGTCTCGCCCGGACGCGTCACCAAGCCGGACGGCTCGCCGTACAAGGTGTTCACACCGTTTTTGCGGCAGTGGCACAAAACCGGCTGGCGGGCACCGGCGAAATCGAGCGCCACGTCCACGCGCTGGCTGGATCCGGCGCGCCTGCGGGTCGAGCACTGCGAAATCCCCGATCCCGGTGTCCCGCTCGATGTCGGCGCCGGCGAGGCGGCGGCGCGCACACAGTGGAAGTCCTTCGTCGACAACGGATTGAGAAGCTACGGCGAGGACCGCAACAGGCCCGATCTCCCAGGCACCAGCCGGATGTCGGCGCACCTGAAATTCGGCACCATCCACCCCCGCACCCTGGTTGCCGACCTGGACCTGCGCGGCGGCGGAGCACAAGCATACCTGCGGGAGTTGGCTTTTCGCGATTTCTACGCCGATGTGCTGCACCACTGGCCTGCGAGCGCGTGGCGCAACTGGAACGGCGATTTCGACGGAATCCGGACCGACTCCGGCGCCGAGGCCCAGCGCCGCTTCGAGGCGTGGAAGGCCGGCGAAACCGGCTTTCCCATCGTCGACGCCGGGATGCGCCAGCTGCGCGAGACCGGATTCATGCATAACCGGGTGCGGATGATCGTCGCGTCGTTTCTGGTCAAGGACCTTCATCTGCCATGGCAGTGGGGCGCCGAATGGTTCCTGGACCAGCTCGTGGACGGGGACATGGCGAACAACCAGCATGGTTGGCAGTGGTGCGCGGGCTGCGGCACCGATGCCGCACCGTACTTCCGTGTGTTCAACCCCATGACACAGGGCGAAAAGTTCGACCCCACAGGCGATTACATCCGCCGTTGGGTGCCCGAGCTGCGCTCCCTCGATGACGCGCACCTACGCAAGGGCCAGCGGCCGCACGGTTACCCGCAGCCCATCGTCGACCACGCCGCCGAACGGGCCGAAGCGCTGCGGCGTTATCAAAGCATCTGAGCTGACAGGTTACCGATGTGACACGAGTGGCGATATCGGGCTCGTAATGCTGAAAGGCGTCGTGGGCGCGACGCTTCGGTGTCAGCCCACCGACCGCGGCGAAGAGTGCGGCGTGCTGGTGACCGTCACGAAATTCGATGCGGGCGACGTCGATTTCCATGCCAAGGTCGACGAGCGTCCGCAACCAAATAGCTAGCGGGAGGCCTTTTTACGTTCGATGTCGGCCAGGGCGGCGGCCAGTTCGGCGCGCTGCGCGGACGAGCTCTCCCAGGCGAGCTGGCGGTTCTTGACCACCTTGGCCGGCGCCCCGACCGCGATCGAGTAGTCGGGAATCACACCGCGGACCACCGCATGCGATCCCAGCACGCAGCCGCGTCCGACGGACGTGCCGCGCAGCACCGACACCTTGACGCCCACCCAGGTGTCCGGACCGATCCGCACCGGGGACTTGACGATGCCCTGGTCCTTGATCGGCAAGTTGATGTCGTCCATGCGGTGGTCGAAATCGCAGACGTAGCACCAATCGGCCATCAACACCGAATCGCCGAGCTCGATGTCGAGATAGGCGTTGACGACGTTGTCGCGACCCAGCACCACCTTGTCGCCGAAGCGCAGCGAGCCCTCGTGCGCCCGAATGGTGTTCTTGTCGCCGATGTGGACCCAGCGACCGATCTCGAGCTGCGCGAGCTCGGGCGTGGCGTGGATCTCCACGTCCTTGCCGAGAAACACCATCCCGCGGGTGATGATGTGCGGGTTGGCCAGCTTGAACTTCAGCAGCCGCCAGTAGCGCACCAGATACCAGGGGGTGTACGCGCGGTTGCGCAGCACCCATTTCAGCGAGGCCAGCGTGAGGAACTTGGCCTGGCGCGGGTCGCGCAGGTTCGATCCACGCCAGCGGCGATGGACCGGGGCGCCCCACATGCTCGTCATGGCCGGAAAGCCTAACTCGGCGACGATGCGCGCCGACACGGCGGGCTGAGGAGCCGGGCAATCCAACCCGGCCGGCGACGATGCGCGCCGGCACGGCGGGCTGAGGAGCCGGGCAATCGGATGCGCACGGATCGTCACGGGTTACCCTCACCTGTACTCAATCGCCGCTCATGGCGCACGGCCGGGTCACCCCGGGCGGATCGCGTTGGAAGAAGGATTTGGGAACCAGGTGCTGGCCGGACATCTCCCGCGTGGGCTTCGGCGTTGCTCATCTGTGCTGCTGGCGGCGGTGCTCACGGCCGGGGTCACCGCGTGTGGCAGCACCGACTCGTGGGTCGACGCGTCGGCCGCGCAAGGGTGGCCGGCGCAGTACGCCGACGCCGCCAACAGCAGCTACACCACCACCGGCGGGGCCGCCAAGCTGTCGTTGCAGTGGACCCGGTCGGTCAAGGGAAGTCTGGGGGCCGGACCGGCGCTGAGTGCGCGCGGCTATCTGGCACTCAACGCCCAAACGTCGGCGGGGTGCTCGCTGATGGAGTGGGAAAACAACAACAACGGGCGGCAGCGCTGGTGCGTGCGGCTGTTCCAGGGCGGCGGCTTCGGCGGTCCCCTGCTCGACGGTTTCGACAACCTGTACGTCGGCCAGCCCGGAGCGTTCCTGTCTTACCCGATAACCCAGTGGACGCGGTGGCGCCAGCCGGTGATCGGCATGCCCACGACGCCGCGGTTCCTGGGGAATGGCGAGTTGCTCGTCGCCACGCACCTGGGGCAGGTGCTGGTTTTCGACGCCCATCGCGGCCAGGTGGTGAGCAGCCCACTCGACCTGGTGGACGGTGTCGATCCCACCGATGCGATGCGCGGGCTGGCCGATTGCGCACCGGCCCGCCAGGGCTGCCCGGTGGCGGCGGCCCCCGCCTTCTCGGCGGCCGACGGGATGGCGGTGCTCGGCGTCTGGCAGCCGGGGGCTCCGGCCGCGGTTCTGGTGGGGCTGAAGTACCACCCGGGGCAGAGCCCGCTGCTGACCAAGGAGTGGACCAGCGACGCCGTCGGCGCCGGTGTGATCGCCAGCCCGGTGCTGTCGGCCGACGGGTCGACCGTCTACGTCAACGGCCGCGACCAACGCCTGTGGGCACTGCGCGCCGGGGACGCGAAGGTGAAGTGGTCGGCGCCGCTGGGATTCCTGGCGCAGACTCCCCCCGCCATCACGCCGCAGGGGCTGATCGTGTCGGGCGGTGGGCCCGACACCCGGCTGGTCGCGTTCAAGGACGCCGGTGACCACGCCGATCAGGTGTGGCGCCGCGACGACCTCGTCCCCCTGTCGTCCTCGAGCCTGGCCGGCGCCGGCGTCGGCTACACGGTGGTCGGCGGGCCGCCGGCCAATGGCGCGCCCGGGATGTCGGTGCTGGTCTTCGATCCGGGTGACGGCCACACGCTGAACAGCTATCCGCTGCCGGCGGCCACCGGCTACCCCCTGGGGCTCGCGGTCGGCACCGACCGCCGGGTGGTGACCGCAACCAGCGACGGCCAGGTCTACGGTTTCGCGCCGGCGTGACCGGGACATACTCCTGAAGTGCCGATCGACGACCCCACAGCGCAGGACACCGCGACCATCAGCACGGCGGGGGGCCGCCGCAGCAGCACGGCCGACATCGTGGCGACACTCGTCTTGCTGGTCATCCACGGAGGCCTGTTCGGTGCGACCTTCGTCGTACTGGGCCTGCTCGTGATGAGCACCGACTCGTGCGGCTATCGGAAGTGCGGCGATCCCGCCTGGATCGACCGGGCCATGAACGTGGGCACCTGGGGCGGGGCCGCCGTCTTGGTCGTCGACGTGGTGGTCGCCGTGTATCTGCTGGTGCGCAAGAGAAGGGCCTTCTTCGTCCCGATCATCGGTTGTGTTGCGCAAGTGGCGTTGGCGGCCGCGGCGGCGGCGATGGAGTTGCGGGCCGGGCCGGTCTGAGCCCTTATCCCGATGGTGGCGACCCGCTGCGCCCGGCTACGCCGCGCTTGCGATCGCCGCTTAGATGGCCAGCGGCGGGATGGCGTTGCGTGGTACCTGCGCCTGGGCCGGCCCGCCGAACGCCGGCAGCAGCTCGCCGGGGGCGAAGTAGAAGATCAGCTGGTCATCGGTGATGGCGAAGTTCTGATAGTGCGAGGGGTCATGGCCCGTGGACGGCAAAATCGCGGCGCCCAAGGGGGTTTGGCGTTCCAGGTCGCGCTGGACGATCGGGAAGATGGCGTCCAGCGGAGTCGTGCCCGGGGGAAACAGGTTGTCGAAGGTGATGGGCTGCTTGGCTCCGAGGTTGTAGTTGAACGCCTTGTACCAGATCGACGAACGCGTACCCCCGACGTCCTGGAAGAACTTGAGCACGACGCTGCGGGTGTTGTGTGGCGGCTGGCCGGCGCTGTGCTGGTCGGTGGTGGCCTCTAATTGGTAGGGCTGGTCGCGTCCCCCGGAACTCTGCGCGACGTTGACGAAGCCGTCCCGGTTTTGGGTGATGTAGTCGGTCAGCGCTTGCTGGTCCGGGTAGTCGGTGGGAAACGTCATGTTGAGCATGTAGTTGGTCCCGGTGGCGTGCACGCGACACATCTGACCGGCCTCGACGGTGCCGCCCAAGCCGGCGCACGACGGTGGCGCGGCCGCGGCCGGCCAACCCAACAACGCCGCCGGTACCAGCAGCGCAGCGGCTATCAGATAACGCATCGTGGAATTGTCCTCGCAAACTGACCGGGGCGGGGGTGACCGGAAAAGTAACCGCCGCCAGCGTACCCGGCGCTATCTGGAGGGTCGGCAAACGAACGCCATCGCACGAGCGCACGACCGCGCGCCGATGCGGGTGATGACCACCGACAGCGGTCGACCGCCCCGCAGCCGCATCCGTTTCCGCAGCGCGTCGGGGTCCACCCGCACGCCGCGGACCAAAACCTCCAGCGACGCGCAGTCCAGCGCCGACAACGCCTGCCGAAGCCGTCGTTCATCGAAGACCAGCTGCTCGAGCACCTCGAAACCCCGCACCGCGGCCGGTAGCCGATCGCCCGAGAGGTAGGCGATGTCGGGATCGAGCTGCCACAGGCCGTGCCGCGCGCCGTAGTGGCGCACCAGCCCGGCCCGGACCACGGCGCCGTCGGGGTCGACGATCCACCGCCCCACCGGCCGGACCGGGCAGTCATCCGGGTCGGCGTCGGTGAGCTGCTCGCCGCGATCGAGGACGTTCGCCCGCCGGGTGACCCCGGGCTGCGCCAATCCCGCCGACCACAGGCATGCTTCCCGCACCGAACCCCGATAGGACGTCACCTCGATTTCTCCGTCGAGCCCGAGGCGGCGCACCTCATCGAAATCGATTCCCGGAGCGCACTTTACGGCGAAATCCCGGCCCCGGTAGGTGTCGAGCAACGCGGCCAGACCGGGCTGATAGTCATCGGTGCGCAGGCGCCGGCGGCCCTCAACACGGCGCGCCGGATCGGCGACGACCACGGCATCGCGGGTGACCGGATGCAGCGCGTCGGCGCGACAGAGCCCGGCCGGCCCCACGTTGTGGCGAGCCATGGCCAGCCGCACGGGATCGAGGTCGCTGCCCACGGCCGTGATCCCGCGGGCGCGCAGCGCGGCCAGCTCGGTGCCGATCGAACAGGTCACGTCGTGCACGACGACGTTCGGGCCGCCCGGGCCCTCGGCCAGCCGCGCGGCCCGGTGCAACGCCACCGGCGCCGCGGTGGCCTGCTGCAGCGCCTCGTCGGTGAACAGCCAGTCCGACACCGTGAACCCCGGGCCCAGCCCGCTCAGTTTTTCCACGGCGCGGCGGCGCAGCAGCACCGTTTCCACCAGCACCGCCGCCCTGTCACCGAATTGGGCGCGGGCGGCGGCGACGTCGGCGATCCGGGTGGCGTCGGTCAGCGCGAGATCGGCGACCGCCGCCAGCGCCGCGGCGCCCGCTTCCGACCGCAGGAACCCGACGTCGTTCACGCTGAACCTGATTGCCCGGCTCCTCCTCACGCCGCTGCGCGGCCTGCATCGTCGCCACGCTGAACCTGATTGCCCGGCTCCTCCTCACGCCGCTGCGCGGCCTGCATCGTCGCCACGCTGAACCTGATTGCCCGGCTCCTCCTCACGCCGCTGCGCGGCCTGCATCGTCGCCACGCT
>NZ_JAICZA010000255.1 GCF_025933915.1 Mycobacterium sp. | reverse complement strand
CTGTCGTCGGTGTCGGTCACCAGGCCGCCGCCGTGAAAGGACGCCGCCGCGGCCACCCGGTCGGGCACCCGGCCGGCCACGATCAGCGACGTCCGCCCGCCCATGCAGTAGCCGCACACGCCGAATCGCTCGCCGGACACCTCGGGGCGAGCGGCCAGGTAGTCGAAGAAGGCGGTGGCATCGGCGGTCATCCGGTCCGGGGTGATGCCGCCGATCATCGAGAACAGGCGGCCCCGTTCCTTTTGATCGCCGAAGACGGTCGCCATGTCGAACGGCGCCCAGTCGGCGGTGCGGTAGTAGACGTCGGGGAGCAGCACGGCATAGCCGAATCCGGCCAGCTTGGCGGCCATCTGCTCGAAGGTGTCCCGCACGCCGCCGGCGTCGGGATACATGACCACACCGGGCCACGGGACTTGGGACTCCGGGCCGTCGGGGGTGAACAGGTGAACGGTGCAGGTGCCATCGGGCGTGGTGACGACGTCGGTGATGTTCGGCATGGCTCCCGTTCTACTCCGTGCGCTTCGCAGTATTCTGACCGCGTGCCAATCCCGACACCCTACGAGGACCTGTTGCGCCTGGTGCTCGATCGGGGAACGGCCAAATCCGACCGCACCGGCACCGGAACCCGCAGCCTGTTCGGCCAGCAGCTGCGCTATGACCTCTCGGCCGGCTTCCCGCTGATCACCACCAAGAAGGTGCACCTCAAATCGGTGGTTTATGAGTTGCTGTGGTTCTTGCGCGGTGATTCCAACGTCGGCTGGCTGCATGAGCACGGAGTCACCATCTGGGACGAATGGGCAAGCAGCACAGGTGATCTCGGGCCAATCTACGGTGTGCAGTGGCGTTCGTGGCCCACGCCGTCGGGCCAGCACGTCGACCAGATCAGCGCGGCCCTGGATTTGCTGCGCTCCGACCCCGACTCGCGGCGCATCATCGTGTCCGCCTGGAACGTCGGCGAAATCCCGCAGATGGCGCTGCCGCCGTGCCACGCGTTCTTCCAGTTCTACGTGGCCGACGGACGGCTGAGCTGCCAGCTCTACCAGCGCAGCGCCGACCTGTTCCTGGGGGTGCCGTTCAACATCGCCAGCTATGCACTGCTGACGCACATGATGGCCGCCCAGTCCGGCCTGTCGGTCGGCGAATTCGTGTGGACGGGCGGCGACTGTCACATCTACGACAACCACGTCGAGCAGGTGCGGCTGCAATTGAGCCGCGAGCCGCGACCGTACCCGGAACTCGTTCTGGGTAAAAGGGATTCGATCTTCGATTACACCTACGACGACGTCGTCGTGCAGAACTACGATCCGCACCCGGCCATCAAAGCCCCCGTCGCGGTATGACGCGTACGACGCGCGCCGGCGACGATGCAGAGCGAAGCGATGAGGAGGAGCGGCGCTCTAACACAGTGGGCCTGGTGTGGGCCCAGTCGACCTCCGGCGTCATCGGGCGCGCCGGCGGCATCCCGTGGAACGTCCCGGAAGACCTCGCCCGATTCAAAGAGGTGACCATGGGGCACACCGTGGTGATGGGCCGACGGACATGGGACTCGCTACCCGCCAAGGTTCGGCCGTTGCCCGGCCGGCGCAACCTCGTGCTGTCCCGCGAGGACGGCTTCGCCGCCGACGGGGCGCAGGTGGTCGACTCCATGGACGCGGCCTTTGCCCGCACCGAGGGCGAACCGGAGACGTGGGTGATCGGCGGCGGGCAGGTCTACCTGCTTGCGCTGCCGTACGCCACCCGATGCGAGGTCACCGAGATCGAGGTCGACCTGCGCCGCGACGACGACGACGCGCTGGCACCCGCGCTGGACGACACCTGGGTCGGCGAGACGGGGGAGTGGCTGGCCAGCCGCTCGGGGCTGCGGTACCGCTTCCACAGCTACCGCCGGGGAGTCTGCGCACCCGCTCGCGCTCAGGCCTGACCTGACATACTCGGACTCGGGGGGTCGGTCGCACAGGGTCTACCAGGCGTTTCCGGAAAAGGGGGAATTTGCAGTGATAACCGAACCCGTGAAGACGTTCTCGCGAAAGTTCATGGGCTACGACGCGGCCGCGGTTGATGCCCACATCGAGATGTTGGCCACCAAGCAGCAGCTACTGCTCGACGACGTCGAGAACCTGCGGGCAAGGCTGCGGGAATCCGGCGAGCAAACCGCCGCGCTGCGCAAAGAGGTCGCCGTCCTCACGGACACGTCGCCCTCGCCGCACGCGATGCAGCAGCGGATGGCGAAAATGCTGCGACGCGCGGTCGACGAGGTCGCCGAGATGCAGGCCGAGGCGCGCGCCGAGGCGGACGCGCTGATCGCGGCGGCCGTTTCCGAGGCCGAAGCCGCGGAGCGAAAGCGCGACGAGGTACTCGCGGACATGGCCGCGCAGCAAAAAGCGCTGGAAACCGAGTACGAGGAGACCAAGAAAAAGCTCGACGCCGAACTGGCCGGCATGCGCGCCGAAACCCAATCGGCGATCGACGAGGCGCGCCGAAACGCCGAGCGGGAGTGCGAGCAGCTCCTCGGTGACGCGAAAAAGGGGGCCGATCACTACCGTGACAAGGCCCGCGGCGCGGTGGACGAGGCGACCGCGCAGCGTATCGAGATCCTCGAGCAGCTGATGGGCGTCTACCGCGACCTCGAAGGGGTTCCGGCCGCGCTCGAGTCGGCCTACGACGAACAGAAGAATCCCGCCGAGCAGGGCGCCCTGACACCGCTGGACGGTAAGGTCCGCGCCGGCTGAGCTTCCGCTGGCCTCCGCCGGGGGCCGCCGAAGGGGCGGTATTGTCGGCGCCGTGTCGACCCGCAGGCTATCCGCCGCTGGGGCCCGGCGGGTTGCCGTTGCGGCCCAAGGATTTAGCGAGCCCCGGCCCGGTGGCGAGCTCACCCGGGCGTATCTGAAGCGGCTGATCTCCAGGATCCAAGTGCTGCAATTGGATTCGGTGTCGGTGGCGGTGCGCGCCCACTACGCGCCGGTCTTCAGCCGGCTCGGTCCCTACGACCGTGACGTGCTCGACCGCGCCGCCTGGGGCCCGCGCTCGTCGCGCCTGCTGGCCGAGTACTGGGCGCACGAGGCCGCGCTGATGTCCGTCGAGGACTGGCCGCTGCTGCGCTGGCGGATGCGCCAGTACCGGCACGGCCGGTGGGGAACCCATATCGTCAAGGCCAATCCGCGGCTGGCCGAGGAGGTGGTGGCCGCCGTCGCCGAACTCGGGCCCAGCACCGCGGGGCAGATCGAGGCGCATCTGGCCGCCGAGCCGCGACGCAAAAAGGGTGCCTGGTGGACACGCAGCGACACCAAATGGGTGGCCGAAGCGCTGTTTTCCGCCGGGGTGCTCACCACGGCCACCCGGGTGGGTTTCGCTCGCCACTACGACCTGGTGGAGCGGGTGTTGCCGGCTGGCGTGCTGGCCCGGGAGGTCGACGACGGCGAGGCGATCCGCGAACTGACGCTGCGGGCGGCCACCGCGCTGGGCGTGGGCACCGAGGCCGACATGCGTGACTACTTCAGGCTGTCGGCCGCCCAGGTCAAACCGGCGATCGCGGAGTTGGTGGCCGCCGGCGACATCGAGCGGGTCGATGTCGACGGCTGGTCCGCGCCGGCGTACCTGCGGGCGGGCCGGACGGTGCCCCGCACCGACCGCGGCACCGCGCTGCTGTGCCCGTTCGATCCGCTGATCTTCTTCCGGCCCCGCGTGCAGCGGCTCTTCGAATTCCATTACCGCATAGAGATTTACACGCCGGCCGCCAAGCGGCGCTACGGCTACTACGTGTGGCCGCTGTTGATGGATGGGCGGCTGGTGGCGCGGGTCGACCTCAAGGCCGACCGGACCGCCGGCTCGCTGCGTGTCCTCGGCGCATTCGCCGAGGCCGACGCGCCCAAGGCCCGCGTCGCCGCGGCGCTGGCCGGTGAACTGGACTCCATGGCCGCCTGGCTGGGCCTGGGCGGGTTCAGCGTCTCCGCCCGGGGCGACCTGGCCGCCGCCCTGCGGGCTGCCAGCTGATGCGCGCGACGGACAAAGGGCTCAAGGACACCCTCTGGAAGGCGGCCAACAAGCTGCGCGGCGCCCTGTCGGCGAGCCAGTACAAGGACGTCGTCCTCGGACTGGTCTTCCTCAAACACATCGCCGCTTCGGACTGGAAAGTATTGGCGGACAACACAAAAAATGGCAGTATCGGCCGGCTCGTCGACGACGCGATGGAGGCCGCGGGGCTGCCGCGGCTGTACGAGAACCTCGACCAGCGCCGCCTCGGTGAGCTGATGGACCTCCTCGACACCATGCGATTCGACGGGCCCGACGGTCATCCGGCCCGGGACCTGATAGGCGAGGTGTACGAGTACTTCCTGGGCAATTTCGCGCGCGCGGAAGGAAAACGGGGTGGCGAGTTCTTCACCCCGCCCAGCGTCGTGCGGTTGCTGGTCGAGGTGCTCGAACCGGCCGGCGGGCGGGTGTATGACCCGTGCTGCGGCTCGGGCGGGATGTTCGTGCAG
>NZ_JAICZA010000239.1 GCF_025933915.1 Mycobacterium sp. | reverse complement strand
GGGCGACGGGTCCGGCGGGTGCGGGCACGCCGGACCGGCCTGCCTCGGGCGCGCCACCTCTCCAGACCATTAACCCCCGCCCGAATCCGCTAGCGCGGCCGCTATCGGATCCGAGCGTCGCCCACACGTTTCGTAAGGTGAGGCAATGCGGACAGCTCGAATCATTCACCTCGCCCGGCAAATAGGGTCGCTGGCGGTCACCGCGGTGACCGCGGCGTCCACGCTCAACGCCTACCGACCCCTGGCGCGCAGCGGATACCCCTCGCTGTACTCGTGGATGTTCGGGCTCGTCGTCACCGAGTTGCCGCTGCAGACGATGATGAGCCAGCTCGGCGGGCTGGCCCTGACGGCACGGCGCCTGACGCGGCCGGTGCGCATAACGGCGTGGCTGGTCGCCGGCCTGTCTGCGCTGGGGCTGTTGAACCTGAGTCGCGCGGGCCATCGCGCCAACGCGCCGCTGACCGAGGCGCTGGACAGCGGACTGGGAGCCGATCGGCTCACCGACTCGGCAAGCCTGTGGCGCCGGCCGATCGGCGGCGGCACCGCCAAGACGCCCGGACTGCTAAGGATGCTGCGGATCTACCGCGACTACGCCCACGACTCCAACATCAGCTACGGCGAATTCGGCGGCGCCAACCGCCTCGACATCTGGCGGCGCCCCGACCTCGATCCCGCCGGCAAGGCGCCGGTGCTGTTCCAGATCCCCGGTGGCGCCTGGACGACGGGAAACAAACGCGGACAAGCGCATCCGCTGATGAGCCACCTCGCCGAACTCGGCTGGATCTGTGTGGCGATCAACTATCGGCACAGCCCGCGCAACACCTGGCCCGATCACATCGTCGACGTCAAGCGCGCCCTCGCCTGGGTCAAACAGCACATCGGCGAGTACGGCGGCGACCCCGACTTCATCGCGATCACCGGCGGTTCGGCCGGCGGCCACCTCTCGTCGCTGGCCGCGCTCACGCCCAATGACCCGCAATTCCAGCCGGGATTCGAAGACGTCGACACCCGCGTGCAGGCGGCCGTGCCGTTCTACGGCATCTACGACTTCACCCGATTCGACAAGACCCTGCATCCGATGATGCCGGGCTTGCTGGTCAAGTCGATCATCAAGCAACGGCCCTCGACCCATCTGCAGACCTTCCAAGCCGCGTCGCCCGTCAACCACATCCATCCCGACGCTCCCCCGTTCTTCGTCCTGCACGGACGCAACGACTCGCTGGCCTACGTCGAACAGGCGCGCGCGTTCGTCGAAAAGCTGCGGCAAGTCAGCACGCAACCGGTGGTCTACGCCGAATTACCGTTCACCCAACACGCTTTCGACATCTTCGGCTCGGCCCGCGCCGCACACGCCGCGGTGGCCGTCGAGCAGTTCCTGGCCGACGTCTACGCCCGACAACGCCAGGTCGCCGTGGCGTAACCGCCACGGCCGCAAGGGCTTATCGCACGACCACGTTGAGGGTGTAGGTGCACGCCGGTTTGGCGTCCTTCTCGACGAAGCTGGCATACGAGGTGCCGACGGTGGTGACCCCCGGTCTCAGGGCCGCGAACGTCCACATCTCGGTGCCCGGCGCCCCCAACGCCTCAGCGCTCGGCGGGACGAACTCGTGACTAAGCTGCTTGATGACGGCCGAATTACCGATCGTGGTATCGGGCGCCCATCGGTAGGGAGTGGTGTAGTTCGAACCCAACTCCACGACCAAGGTGTTGCCGACGGCCAAGGTGATGCTCTGGCTGATCTCGCTCTGCGTCAGCACATCCTTCATGGGTACCTGCAGAGATTTGGTCGACGGGGGGTTCCTGGACGCGAAGTGACATCCCACCACCAGGGACAACACGAGCGCGGCGACTGTTGCCAGCAGCCTGACCTTCACCAGATCCCCCTTCGATTCCGCTCCGGAGCCTAATAGGTCTGATCCAGACCGAAGATAGCGACGACTACGGGCGACCGCCGACCGTCCCATCCGGCAGGATGGGACGGTGTTTGGCCTCGAACTGATCGTCGCCCTGGTGTCCACCGTCATCGTGGGGACGGTCATCGGCCGGCGCTATCGCGTGGGTCCCCCGGTGCTGCTCATCGTGATGGGCGTGCTGTTGGGCCTGATCCCCCAATTCGGTCATGTGCGGGTCAACGGCGAGATCGTCCTGCTGCTGTTCCTTCCCGCAATCCTGTACTGGGAGGGCCTGAACACCAGCTTCCGCGAGATCCGGGCCAACGCGCGCATCATCGTATTTCTCAGCATCGCCCTGGTGATCGCCACCGCGGTCGCGGTGTCGTGGACGGCCCGGGCGCTGGGCATGAACCCCCACGCGGCGGGCGTCCTGGGTGCGGTGCTGTCGCCGACGGACGCGGCTGCGGTAGCCGGGCTCGCGAAGAAGTTGCCACGCCGGTCGCTGACCGTGCTGAAGGCCGAGAGCCTCATCAACGACGGCACTGCCCTGGTCTTGTTCGCCGTCAGCGTCCACGTCGCGGTCGGGGGGACCGCGATCAGCCCACCCGAGGTGACGGCCCGGTTCGTCGGCTCCTACCTCGGCGGGATCGCCGCCGGGCTGCTGGTCGGCGGCGCGGTGACGCTGCTGCGCAAGCGAATCGACGCGCCCCAGGAGGAGGGAGCGTTGAGTCTGGTGACGCCGTTCGCGGCGTTCCTGCTCGCGCAATCGATGCACTGCAGCGGGGTGGTCGCGGTGATGGTGTCGGCCCTGATGCTGGCCTATGCCGGGCCGGTGGTGATCCGGGCCCGCTCCCGTCTGCAGGCCTACGCCTTTTGGGACACCGCGACATTCCTGCTCAACGGCTCGCTGTGGGTGTTCGTCGGTGTCCAGATCCCGGGTGCGCTGCGGGGCATCGCGGGGGTCGGCGGCGGAATCCGCCACGCCGTCTTCGTCGCGCTGGTGATCACCGGAGTGGTGATCGTGTCGCGCATCTTCTGGGGAGAAATCACCACGCTGCTGATCCGCCTCATCGACCGCCGACAGGTGCAGCGCGAACGCCGGGTCAACTGGCGCCAGCGCTTCGTCACCGTCTGGGCGGGATTCCGCGGCGCCGTGTCGCTTGCCGCGGCGGTGGCCGTCCCGATGACGACGCTCAGCGGCGCGCCCTTCCCGGACCGCAGCCTGCTGATCTTCATCGTGACCGTCGTCATCCTGGTGACCGTCCTGGTCCAGGGCAGCACGCTGCCCGCCGTCGTCCGCTGGGCGCAGATGCCCGAAGACGCCGCCCACGCCGAGGAACTGCAACTGGCGCGCACCCGGGCTGTTCGGGCCTCTCTCGCCGCCCTGCCCACGGTCGCCGACGAGGTCGGCATCAGCGACGACCTGCGCCGGCGGCTGCAAAAGGAATTCGAAGAGAAGGCCGCGCTGGTCCTGGCCACCGAGGACGGTTCGGCGCACAGTCACGTGGTCAAAAGCCGGGAGAAGATCCGACAAGTCCGTCTGGGCGTGCTCGAGCACAAACGCCGGGAAATCACCGCTTTGCGCAACCAGAACCTCATCGACGACATCGTGTTGCGCGAGTTGCAGAACGAGATGGATCTCGAGGAAGTGCAACTCCTCGCGGCCGCGGCCGACGACGACGAGGACGAGGACGAATAAGGGTCCGTCGGTGGCCGGCCGTACAGTCGGGCCCGTGCTGCAGACCGTCGCGATCCGCGGATATCGCTCGCTGCGCGAGGTGATCCTGCCGCTGGGCCGGCTGTCGGTGATCACCGGCGCCAACGGGTCCGGCAAGTCGTCGCTGTACCGCGCGCTGCGGCTGCTGGCCGATTGCGGGCGTGGCGAGGTGATCGGCTCGCTCGCCCGCGAGGGTGGGCTGCAGTCGGTGCTGTGGGCCGGCCCCGAACAGTTGTCGGGTGCTCGACGGTCCGGGAAGACCGAGGGCACCGTGCGCACCCGGCCCGTATCACTCGAAATGGGCTTCGCCGCGGACGATTTCGGCTATCTCGTGGATCTGGGCATCCCGCAGTCCGCCGGGAAGTCGGTGTTCGCCCGCGATCCGGAGATCAAACGGGAAGTGTTGTTCGCCGGCCCGGTGCTGCGGCCCAGCACGACGCTCGTGCGGCGGTCACGAGTTTTCGCCGAGGCCAGCGCGGACTCCGGACGTGGCTTCGACGAGCTGTCGCGGTCCCTGCCGTCCTACCACAGCGTGCTCGCCGAATACGCCCACCCGCACGCACTTCCCGAGCTCGCCGCGGTCCGAGAACGGCTGCGCGGGTGGCGGTTCTACGACGGCTTCCGCGTCGACGCGGGGGCACCCGCGCGGCATCCGCAGGTCGGCACCCGCACCCCGGTGCTCTCCGACGACGGCAGCGACCTCGCGGCCGCGATTCAAACGATCCTCGAGGCGGGGTTCGACGACCTCAGCCGCGCCGTCGCCGAGGCATTCGACGGCGCCACCGTCTCGGTGGCCATCCACGACGGGTTGTTCGACCTTCAACTGCGACAGCGCGGTATGCTGCGCGCGTTGCGGGCAGCCGAGTTGTCCGATGGCACACTACGTTTCCTGTTGTGGGCCGCCGCGCTGCTCAGCCCGCAACCGCCCTCGCTGATGGTGCTCAACGAACCGGAGACCTCGCTGCATCCGGAGCTGGTGGCGCCGCTGGCCTCGCTGATCCGCAGCAGCGCCGCGAAGGCTCAGGTTGTGGTGGTCACCCACTCGCGCTCACTGCTGGAGTTCTTGGATGCGGTGCCGCTGAGCGAAGAGCCTGACGGAGCCCTGGAGATCCAGCTCTACAAGGACTGGGGCGAAACGCGCATCAGCGGCCAGACCTTGCTGACGACACCGCGCTGGGATTGGGGCGCACGCTAAGCCGTTGCCGCACTTCGCCGCGGCTTCTCGCGACGAGTGTGAATCCTGGGCTTTCACTGTGAATCCTGGGCGGGCCTGCTCGGCGTGTCGCCGACGTGGCTTCCCACTGAAAGCCCAGGATTTACACTCGACGCCAACGATTCACTCCCGACGCCATCGACGCACACTCAGCGCCCGCGAGCGATCAAGTCGGTCGACGACAAGGCAAACATTGCCCAACGGGCAATATTGCCTACTGTGCACGTTTCGCGTACGGTGGCAGC